>JAILBM010000107.1 GCA_024680925.1 Butyrivibrio sp. | reverse complement strand
GAGACTATTAAGCTGGAATATGATCCGCAAAAAGTATCTTATGATAAGCTGCTTGATATTTATTTTGCAAATGTAGATCCTTTTGATGGAGAAGGTCAGTTTATAGATAAAGGCTTCTCATATACTCTTGCAATTTATTATGATTCAGAGGAGGAAATGAAGCTTGCCCAGGAGAAAATCAATCAACTGGAAGCGAAGTCGCAGCGTCAAGTCCATGTGGAATTGGAACCATTTAAGAATTTCTATGAAGCTGAGGAATATCATCAGGATTATTATTTGAAAAATCCTGAAGCATTTGAAAAAGAACTTATTGAGTCGGGCAGAAAGAAAGCTTGGCCATAACAGTATTCATATATGCTTCAGGACATTTTTTTAGTTTATATTGTGCGGACGTACACAATGTATAATTGCGTTTATAACATGCTCCGGTGAGTCATTACATTCTTCTGAAATCCACTGTTGAATTATGGCATTTACTCCATATAGATAAAATGCAATCCAATATGATTGTTCATCTTTAGGTATATTGAATTTATTCATTATAGGGAGCATGATATATTTTTTTATATTATTAAAATGCAAATCGGTCTGCATGGCAGATGGATTTTTGCTTGCAGCAAAAAAGACTTTTTGATTGTCCTTTACAAATTGTAAATAAGGCATCAGGAAGTCTTTGTTTATAATGATTAATTCATTGGCATCGGCTTGTTGAATTTTTTTCATAAATTCTGTGGCTTCCATCTTATAGTAGTTATACAGTTCTTGATTTAGACCTTCTATGGTCTCAGACAGTAGGTCTTGCATTCCTTCATAGTGTAAATAGAAGGTTGAGCGATTAACACCGGCTTTGTCGCATACTTCCTTTATAGTAATAAACTCATAGGCCTTGATTTCCAATAATGAAATCAAGGCTTCGTTCATGAGTTTTGAGGTATGAAAATACTTACTATTCATTTTGTTAGAAGATGAGTTATTCTTCTGCATTTTTGCTTATTTCCTTCGCTAATTCAATAATATCAAAAGCATATTTTGATTTTCTTTTTGATAATATCATATTATATAGAGGATAGTTAATACTTATACCTATAATTCCAATTAGTCCGATTATTGTTCCTACTATGATAAATTGGATAGAACCATTGCCAATAATGCCCATACCAAAACATAATCCTATGCCTAAAAGTAAAGTCATTGCGGTACCGAAAATTATGGAAAAAACAAGAGGAGGTCTCTTTGCTGCGCGGTCTAGTTTTTTGAGTGCAGTAAGTTTAGATGCTTCTTTGGGCGCATACTGGCTGGCGATAGATTCTGCATATATTTTATCAGTGTTCATGTTAATCTCCTTACTTTAATTTTTAGTGCTGTGGCATATTTCCACCATCAGTATATAAGTCTAGTCTTGTGACCATAAGTTTGCCATCTACTGTTTCAAATTTATTAAATTCTGTAACTGTCATTTTAAATACTGGTGGATTATCCATTCCCTTTGGAATTAAATACATATCATAGATAAGGGCCACGGTATCTTCGCTAACAATAGATTGTAGAATCGGTCCCATTTCCATTGAACAACGATCTCTTTGATCTTTCATGCTGACTCTATAATCAGAGTAAATCTGCTCGCCACCAATTGCATTGATAATAGCATTTGGGGCATATAGGCTGTCTGCACATTTTAACCAACCTTCATAGTCTGGCTGCCATGTTCCCCACCAATCGTACATCCTTTTTTCCATTTCATCCTGAATAGAAGTGATAGGCTTGGCATCATATTCGTGCATTGCTTTCTCTCTCAATGCCTTTGAATTTTCCATAGTTGCTGTTTCTGTTAATCTCATAATTATTACCTCCAATGTGTTTGTTATGGCTATAGTTTACCTGTTAAATAATGGTGAAAGAACAACATGTTTGGAATAATCTGTTGATTTTTGAAAATGAGTTTTGGAAAATATAAAATAAAATAGGAAAAGGATGTATTAATATTTGCAGGATTAATAGAATAGAAATTACCTCTGTTAAAAATGCCTAAAACAAGATAGAATAATTGCAGATAATCTTATTTTATGTTTAATAAAAATAGTGTATAATTCTACGGTTAAGAAAGAATAGAGATTAGAGAAGAGGAGAGAATCATATGGGTGATTATAGAAGAAAAACCAAGATTGTATGTACACTTGGACCAGCCAGTGAAGGTGAAGAGGTAATGCGTAAGCTTATGCTTGCAGGAATGAATGTTGCTAGATTTAACTTCTCACATGGTGAACATGATGAGCAGAGAAATAAGTTTAATACATTGAAGAAGCTGAGAGAAGAGTTAAATCTTCCGGTTGCAGCTCTTCTTGATACAAAGGG
>JAILBM010000079.1 GCA_024680925.1 Butyrivibrio sp. | reverse complement strand
GGTGATGCAGTATCAGTGGCCTTCTTGTGTAATGAGTTGAAGCCCTTCTGAAGTGCAGGTGCCGTAGACTTCTTAACGGATGTCTGACGTCCTTTTCTAACTAACTGGTTAAATGTTGGCATTCTGTTCACCTCCTGTATTAATAAAAAACAATATATATGATAAAATAAGACTTTTTCTGAGATAAAAAGTTCTTATCTACCAACAAAATAAAATTTTAAACGTGTATAAACGAACGGGCATAGTTTACCCGCTCGATTATAAGCACACAATTACATAGTATAAATATAACTATTTTTATTGTCAACTAAAATTTTTAGTCTTCATCATCCTTAACAATCAATGCATCAATATCATTTACATCTGCATAATCGTCAAGCTTTCTTCTGTTAAGAATAAGTTTCTCAGGATCTTTGAAGTTTGCATCTGTATTCAAAGCTGTACCACGGTATCTCTTCATACCTGTTCCGGCAGGAATAAGCTTACCAATAATTACATTTTCCTTAAGACCAACAAGTGGATCAACCTTACCCTTAATAGCAGCATCAGTAAGAACTTTTGTTGTCTCCTGGAATGAAGCAGCTGAAAGGAATGAGTTTGTAGCAAGAGCTGCCTTAGTAATACCAAGTATTACCTGAACACCCTCTGCCGGTCTCTTACCTTCAGAAATAAGTGCTTCATTATCATCCTCAAAATCAAGAACATCAACAAGTGTTCCAGGAAGGAATGTCGTATCACCTGCTTCGTCAACTCTGACTTTCTTAAGCATCTGACGAACAATAACTTCAATATGCTTATCGCAGATATCAACACCCTGAAGTCTATAAACTCTCTGAACTTCTCTAAGAAGATAATCCTGAACAGCTCTGATTCCTTTAATCTTCAAGAGATCATGAGGATTTACAGAACCTTCTGTAAGTTCATCACCAGCTTCAACTGTTATACCATCCTGAACCTTAATTCTTGATCCATAAGGAATGAGATAAGCCTTTGCTTCGCCGGTTTCATCGTTTGTTACGATTACTTCACGTTTTTTCTTTGTATCCTTAATAGCAACTGTACCATCAAGCTCAGAGATAATAGCAAGTCCCTTAGGCTTTCTTGCTTCAAACAGCTCTTCTACACGAGGAAGACCCTGTGTAATATCGCCACCGGCAACACCACCAGTATGGAATGTTCTCATAGTAAGCTGTGTACCAGGCTCACCGATTGACTGAGCTGCAATAATACCAACTGCTTCACCGACCTGAACTGCTTCACCTGTAGCCATGTTAGCACCATAACATTTAGCACAGATACCTACATGTGAACGGCATGTTAAAATTGTACGAATCTTCACAGCATCAATAGGCTGTCCCTTAGAATTAACTCCAATTGAAAGAACTTTCTCAGCTCTACTTGGAGTAATCATATGATTCTTCTTAACAATAACATTACCATCTTTATCTTTAATATCCTCACAAGAATATCTTCCTGTAATTCTATCCTTTAATGGCTCGATTGTTTCTTTACCATCCATGAATGCTTTAACAGTCATACCAGGAATTGTAGCCTTTCCTGCTGAACAATCAATCTCACGGATAATAAGTTCCTGAGATACATCAACCATTCGACGTGTAAGGTATCCTGAATCGGCAGTACGAAGCGCTGTATCAGAAAGACCTTTACGAGCACCATGAGCAGACATGAAATATTCCAAAACGTCAAGTCCTTCACGGAAGTTTGACTTAATAGGAAGTTCGATTGTACGACCTGTTGTATCTGCCATAAGTCCACGCATACCTGCAAGCTGTTTAATCTGCTGGTTAGAACCACGGGCACCGGAGTCGGCCATCATATAAATATTGTTATATTTATCAAGTCCGGAAAGCAGTGTCTCAGTAAGTTCTTTATCAGTACTCATCCAAGTATCGATAACTGCACGATAACGCTCTTCGTCAGTAATAAGACCACGTCTGAAGTTAGCTGAAATCTTATCAACAGTTGCCTGTGCCTTATCAAGCATTTCTTGTTTCTGAGGAGGCACGGTCATATCTGAAATAGAAACTGTCATAGCAGCTCTTGTAGAATAGTGATAACCTGTTGCCTTGATAAAATCAAGAACCTCAGCAGCACCAAATGTTCCATGAGTATTTATAATTTTTTCAATGATCTGTTTAAGCTGTTTCTTACCAACCATGAAGTCAACTTCAAGCTTCATGAAGTTTTCAGGATCAGTTCTGTCAACAAAACCGATGTCCTGAGGAATAATCTCATTAAATAAGAATCTTCCTAACGTTGATTCAACAACACCTACTACTTCCTCTCCATCTGCTGTCTTTTTAGACATTCTAACCTTAATTCTGGTCTGAAGAGTAATATAACCATTTTCATATGCAAGTACAGCTTCATCAACATTCTTAAAGAATTTACCTTCTCCAAGAGCACCAGGTCTCTCCTGTGTCAGATAGTAAATACCAAGTACCATATCCTGTGAAGGTACGTTAACCGGACCACCATCTGATGGTTTCAACAAGTTATTTGTTGAAAGCATAAGGAATCTACACTCTGCCTGAGCCTCAACTGATAATGGAAGATGAACAGCCATCTGGTCACCATCAAAGTCAGCATTGAAAGGTGTACATGCAAGAGGATGAAGCTTAATAGCTTTACCTTCTACAAGGATAGGTTCAAATGCCTGAATACCAAGTCTATGAAGTGTAGGAGCACGGTTCAGCATAACAGGATGCTCTTTAATTACATCTTCAAGTACATCCCATACCTGATCATCCAAGCGCTCTACAAGTTTCTTTGCATTTTTAATGTTCTGTGAAATGCCTCTTGAAACCAACTCTTTCATAACAAAAGGTTTAAATAATTCAATAGCCATTTCTTTAGGAAGACCACACTGATAAATCTTAAGTTCTGGTCCTACTACGATAACTGAACGTCCCGAATAGTCAACACGCTTACCAAGAAGGTTCTGACGGAAACGTCCACCTTTACCTTTAAGCATATCTGAAAGTGACTTAAGTGCTCTGTTACCAGGGCCTGTTACAGGACGACCACGTCTACCATTATCTATAAGAGCATCAACAGCTTCCTGAAGCATTCTCTTTTCATTTCTAACAATAATATCAGGAGCGCCTAAATCAAGAAGTCTCTTAAGACGATTATTTCTATTTATAATTCTTCTATAAAGATCATTAAGATCTGATGTAGCAAAACGTCCACCATCAAGCTGAACCATAGGTCTTAAATCAGGTGGAATAACAGGGATACAATCCATAACCATCCATGAAGGATCGTTACCTGATTCTCTAAATGACTCTACAACCTCAAGTCTCTTTATAATTCTTGCTCTCTTCTGTCCACTTGAAGTATCAAGTCCCTCTTTTAATTCCTTATACTCAGCTTCAAGATCAATAGCCTGAAGAAGTTCCTTAATGGATTCAGCACCCATACCTGCACGGAACTTGTTTCCAAATTCATCTCTTGCATCCTGATATTCTTTTTCAGATAACACCTGCTTATATTCAAGTGTTGTCTCACCAGCATCAAGAACAATATAAGATGCAAAATAAAGAACTTTTTCCAATACTCGTGGTGAAAGGTCAAGTATAAGACCCATACGTGATGGGATACCTTTAAAGTACCAGATATGGGATACCGGAGCTGCAAGCTCGATGTGTCCCATACGTTCTCTACGAACACTGCTCTTAGTAACTTCTACTCCACAACGATCGCAGACAACACCTTTATATCTGATTTTCTTATATTTTCCACAGTGACATTCCCAGTCCTTTGTAGGTCCAAAAATCTTTTCACAGAACAGACCATCTCTCTCAGGCTTGAGAGTTCTGTAGTTAATTGTCTCAGGCTTTAACACTTCACCATGAGACCATTCTCTTATCTTCTCTGGTGATGCCAGACGAATTTTTATAGCATCAAATGTCATTGGCTGGTAAACCGGCTGCTGAATTGTACTTCTACCACTTGAAGCTTCATTTATTGCTTTATTCATTGTTGAATCAGACATTCGTAACCTCTTTTCTGTATGTTTAATCGATAATTACTCTTCATCAGATGAATCATCAGCGAAATCATCACTGTCTGCAAATTCTTCAGTTTCCTCTGTATCTGCAACAAGATCTCCGCTCTCATCAAACTTCTGTCTGCTATAACCATTAGCTTCAAAAGATTCCTGGTCATAATCACGTGCGTTATCGCCTTCCATTTCATAACGATAATCACCAGAATCTGTATAATCTACAGTTTCCATGATTTCAACCTCTGTATTGTCTTCACGAAGCACTCTAACATCCAGACCAAGTGACTGTAATTCTTTAAGTAATACCTTAAATGATTCAGGTACACCAGGTTCAGGAATATTATCACCCTTAATAATGGCTTCATAAGTCTTAACACGTCCTACAACGTCATCAGACTTAACTGTCAGTATTTCCTGAAGTGTATATGCGGCACCATAAGCTTCCAGTGCCCAAACTTCCATTTCTCCGAAACGCTGACCACCAAACTGAGCTTTACCACCCAGAGGCTGCTGTGTTACAAGAGAGTAAGGACCTGTTGAACGTGCATGGATCTTATCATCAACCAAGTGATGCAACTTAAGGTAATGCATGTGACCAATTGTTGTCGGACCATCAAATGGCTGACCTGTACGTCCGTCACGAAGCTGTACCTTTCCATCAGTATGAATAGGAACACCCTTCCACAACTCTCTATGATCTCTATTATCATATAGATATTTCATGATTTCAGGATCAACTAAGTCTTTATATTTTTCTTCAAACTCTTCCCATGTATTATTTACATAATCATTAGCCATAGTAAGAGTATCAGCAATATCTTTTTCGTTAGCACCGTCAAAAATAGGTGTTGCAATATTAAATCCAAGTGCCTTTGCAGCAAGAGAAAGGTGAATTTCAAGGACCTGTCCGATATTCATACGGGAAGGAACGCCCAATGGGTTAAGTACGATATCAAGTGGTCTACCATTTGGAAGATATGGCATATCTTCGATTGGAAGGACTCTTGAAACGACACCCTTATTACCATGACGTCCAGCCATCTTATCACCGACTGAAATCTTTCTCTTCTGTGCTATATAGATACGAACTGCCTGATTAACACCAGGTGAAAGCTCGTCACCATTTTCTCTTGTAAATACCTTAGCATCTACAACGATACCATATTCACCATGAGGAACTTTAAGAGATGTATCACGTACCTCTCTGGCCTTCTCACCAAAAATAGCTCTAAGAAGTCTTTCCTCCGCAGTAAGCTCTGTTTCTCCCTTAGGAGTAACCTTACCAACAAGAATATCACCGGCACGAACCTCAGCACCTACACGAATAATACCACGATCATCAAGATCCTTAAGAGCATCATCGCCTACACCAGGAACATCACGAGTGATTTCCTCAGGTCCAAGCTTGGTTTCACGAGCTTCTGCCTCGTACTCTTCAATATGTACTGATGTATAAACATCATCACGTACAAGTCTTTCTGAAAGAAGAACAGCATCCTCGTAGTTATAACCTTCCCAAGTCATGAATCCGATAAGAGGATTCTTACCAAGACCAAGCTCACCCTGATAAGTAGAAGGACCATCAGCAATAACCTGCCCTGCTTCTACATGATCACCAGTGAAAACTATTGGTCTCTGATTATAACAGTTACTCTGGTTTGATCTCTGGAATTTAGAAAGATGGAACTCTTCCTTTTCTCCATCATCATATGTCATCTTTATAAGCTTTGAATCAACAAAATCAATTGTTCCAGCCTTAGGAGCAACAACACATACACCTGAGTCAACAGCTGCTTTTCTTTCCATACCTGTTCCAACTGCAGGAGCATCTGTAGTAAGAAGAGGAACGGCCTGACGCTGCATGTTTGATCCCATCAGCGCACGGTTAGCATCATCATTCTCAAGGAAAGGAATAAGTGCTGTAGCAACTGAGAATACCATACGAGGTGATACATCCATGTACTCAAAAGTCTTCTTTGGATACTCGGAAGTTTCAGCTCTAAAACGTCCTGATGCTGTAGCTCTAAGGAAATGTCCATCTTCATCAAGAGGAGTATTGGCCTGAGCAACATGGAAATTATCTTCCTCATCAGCTGTAAGATATTCAACTTCATCTGTAACTCTTGGGTTATCCGGGTCTGTCTGATCAACCTTACGATATGGAGCTTCAACAAAACCATATTCATTTACTCTTGCATAACTAGCAAGAGAGTTAATAAGACCGATGTTAGGACCTTCAGGAGTCTCAATAGGACACATACGTCCATAGTGTGTATAGTGTACGTCTCGAACCTCGAATCCGGCACGATCTCTTGAAAGACCACCAGGACCCAGAGCTGAAAGACGTCTCTTATGCGTAAGCTCACCAAGAGGGTTATTCTGATCCATGAACTGAGACAACTGTGAAGAACCAAAGAACTCTTTAACAGCTGCCTGTACAGGCTTAATGTTAATAAGAGACTGTGGAGAAACCTCTTCAACATCATGTGTTGTCATACGCTCACGAACAACTCTCTCAAGTCTTGACAATCCGATACGATACTGATTCTGTAATAACTCGCCAACGCAACGGATACGTCTGTTACCCAAATGGTCAATATCATCATCATGTCCAACACCATACTCAAGGTGCATATTATAGTTAATAGAAGCAAGAATATCTTCTTTAGTGATATGCTTAGGAACAAGTCTGTTGACATTCTTCTTAATAGCTTCAGCAAAGCCTTCAGAATCATCCTTATCTGCATATTCTTCTATTATTTCTTTAAGTACAGGATAATAAACATCCTCTGTAATGCCAAGTTCCTCTGGATTACAGTCAACAAAAGCTGTTAAGTCAACCATAAGGTTTGAAAGAACCTTAATATTACGTTCTTCCATCTGAAGCATTACATATGGGATAGCTGCATTCTGAATCTCTGTGGCAAGCGCACGATCAACCTTAGTACCGGCTGATGCGATCATCTCACCTGTATTCTCATCAACAACATCCTCAGCAAGAACATGTCCACTAATACGATTCTTAAAGTGAAGCTTCTTATTAAACTTATATCTTCCTACCTTAGCAAGATCATAACGCCTTGCATCAAAAAACATAGCATTAATAAGACTCTCTGCGCTTTCTACGCTAAGAGGTTCACCTGGACGAATCTTTTTATAAAGTTCAAGCAATCCACTCTGGTAATCAGTTGAAGGATCCTTAGAAAAACTTCCCTGAATCTTTGGTTCATCACCAAAAAGTTCAAGAATCTCTTCATTAGTACCAATACCAAGTGCTCTGACAAGTACAGTTACAGGAACCTTACGAGTTCTGTCTACTCTAACATAGAAAACATCATTAGAGTCTGTCTCATACTCAAGCCAAGCACCACGATTAGGAATAACTGTGCAGGCAATAAGTTCCTTACCGATCTTATCAAAAGTAATATCATAATATATACCGGGTGAACGAACTAACTGGCTGACGATAACTCTTTCTGCGCCATTAATAACGAAAGTACCTGTAGCAGTCATAAGTGGAAGATCACCCATGAATATCTCATGCTCTGTAATTTCGTCCTTTTCCTTGTTGTGAAGTCGAACCTTCACTTTCAAAGGTGCCGCAAAAGTAGCATCTCTTTCCTTACATTTCTCGATGGTATTCTTATTCTTATCCATCTCTTCTTCGCAAAGCTTGAAATCAACAAACTCAAGACTCAGCTTTCCGCTATAATCCTCAATAGGAGAGATATCGTCAAAGACTTCTTTCAAGCCTTCATCGAGAAACCACTGATAAGAGTTTTTCTGAACTTCAATCAGGTTAGGCATCTCCAGGACTTCCTTCTGGCGCTGGAAACTCATTCGTATACTTTTACCCGAGCCAGTAGGATGTAATCTGTTTTTTTCCATTGACATTCACCCCGTTCTTAATTATTTTTTAATGTAGTAGGGAACTGCGTAAAAAAAGGCGCAAAAAACCCACTACTCCACAATAGTGCATTATCCATTGTACGACAAGACACTCGAGCTGTCAATAAGAATTTTAAATATTAAAAGGAATTTTATTTTTAGAATTGCCACAACATAATAGTATTGCAGCATATACTTAACGAATATAATTAAAATATAAATAATAGATTATTAGAAATTTCATTTAAACAATCATTGAAGCAAAAAAGAATAAGTCTTTAAATTGACTTATTCTTTCTTGTTCAATCAGCATGTTTTACATGCTGTCACATTCTGTGTTATGCAAAAATTACTTAAGAGTAACCTTAGCACCTTCAGCTTCAACCTTAGCCTTGATGTCATCAGCTTCAGCCTTAGAAGCGTTCTCCTTGATCATCTTAGGAGCATTGTCTACGAGATCCTTAGCTTCTTTAAGTCCAAGACCTGTAAGCTCACGAACAACCTTGATAACCTTAACCTTGTTAGGACCAACTTCTGAAAGCTCTACGTTGAACTCTGTCTTCTCTTCCTCTGCTGCACCACCTGCTGCAGGACCAGCTACAACAACACCAGCTGCTGCTGATACGCCGAACTCTTCCTCACAAGCCTTTACAAGATCATTAAGCTCTAAAACTGTTAACTCTTTAATAGCATCGATAATTTCCTGAGTTGATAACTTAGCCATTATAATATACCTCCATTAAGTATAAATTGATTTTTAATTGTTAATAAATTACTCTGCTGTAGCTTCAGCTGTTTCTGCTGCTGGAGCCTCTGTTGCTTCTGCTGCAGGAGCTGCTTCCTCAACTGGAGCGCCATCTGCATTCTTCTCTGCAATCTGTTTAACCACACGCGCAAAGTTTGCGATAGGTGACTGCATAGAACCAAGCAATTTTGAAAGAAGAACTTCCCTTGAAGGGATTTCAGCGATTTCACTAAGACCCTGTGTATCATAGAACTTTCCTTCTACAACACCACCTTTGATCTCAAGTGCCTTTGCTGTCTTCGCAAATTTGTAAAGAACACGTGCAGGAGCTGCAGGATCGTCCTTTGATACTGCCATAGCACTAGGACCATTAAGAAGATCCTTCATCTGCTCAAAATCAGTTCCCTGAAATGCGAAGTTCATCATCGTATTCTTGTAAACCTTATATGTAACACCTTCTGCACGAAGAGCCTTACGAAGCTCTGTATCCTGTGCAACAGTAAGTCCGCGGTGATCTACAAGTACGACTGCCTGTGCGCCATCAATCTTCTCTGAGATTTCAGCAACAACCGGCTGTTTTAATTCAACCTTTGCCATTTTTTTACCTCCTTATAGAATATACCGCCAAAGAAAAAACCTCGCGAAAACAGCGAGGTTAAAAAGTCTTAATCACTTTTCCTCGGTAGGCGCTACGCTTATGTCTTCAAAAGACACCTACTGTCTTCGGCTGGTCAAACGACCTTAACTATATTATTATGTATTTCAATTTTTGTCAATACTTATTTTTGTGAAATATATCCATTTGCGTCAAGCATTGCATTATCCGATATCGAATTCATATAATCCAGAATTCTTGTGTAGTCACTGCCTGTAGCCATTTTCACACTACAACCGCTTTGAATTGCAGGAATAAACTGTAAGTTAAGTTCACCATCAGTATGTATAGTCACTTCTACCAAACATGTATCAAGTGTCTTAGAGTTAAACAGATAATTTCCCAGACTATAAATTACAGGAACACCATTTACATATCCAACCTTCTGCAAAATATGTGGGTGGCATCCAATTATTAGATTAGCCCCGGCCTCAGTAATCTCAGCAGCTTGTTTTTCCTGCCACCAGTCTATATCGGTTTGACTCTCAGTTCCCCAATGTATGAAAACAATAACAAAAGCATTTTCTTCTCTTGCTTCCTTAATTCTTTGAAGTAGCAATGTGTCATCCAAGCATCTAAACACACCGGAAGCAGTATCTGTTGCACCTCTGGTATCAGGATTCTCCAATCTCTCTATCTGTGTTGCAGAAATAATTGCAATCTTCAATCCATTCTCTGCTATATAATAAATCGGATGGGATGCCTCATCAATATTTTCTCCACCTCCCGAGCACACAACTCCATATTCTCCCAGTGTTTCAATAGTATCTAAAAAAGCTGTTTCTCCATAGTCAAAAGCATGATTGTTAGCTACAGAAACAATATCAACACCCATTTCATTAAGCATAGATGCACTGCTTGGGTCAGCTCTGAAAGTATACGTCTTGCCTTCTATAGGAGAACCTCCGGTAGAATAGGGAAATTCATTATTAACCATCATAATGTCAACAGCATTCATCTCGCTCATAAGATCACTGTCAATGACATTAGAAATCCCTCCGGAATTCTTTATACTGTTCATTATGGCATAATTAGGATCAAATAAAATATCCCCGGCGAAGCCTAAAGTAATCGAATTTTCATCACCCGTTTCTACAATATGAGTGTATTCATCAGTTTCAACCAAAGCCTCAGCCTGCTCCACTTCTTCCGAGTCCACAACTACATTTTCTGCAGTACCGGCCATAGGAACTTTAACCATATTACCCGGCGGATTATTCTTGGTATAGGACATTTTCTTCGTATTATTATCAATATCATCTGTTTTATTCTTGATATGACTATACGCAAAAAGTCCTAAAACTCCTACCGCAACCACCATAATAAATGTTGCCAAAAACGCAATTATGCCTTTTTCATTTCTTGAAAGCTCGTGCCTTCTTTCATCTGATAGATCAATATTCTTTTTATTATTCCCGACTTTTCTCTTTTTCATACAATCTTTATTGTATTATTTAAAAACAATTGATGCAACTCTATAAGATTCAGCAAATTTTAATAATAGAAAAAGTGCCAGAGCAATAATGCTCTGACACTCATTAGTTACAGTATAAATCAATACTTGTTAGCAACCAGCTTTACGCCAGGACCCATTGTTGTTGCAAGAGTAATGCTCTTGAGGTACTGACCTTTAACTGATGATGGCTTAGCCTTTACGATAGCATCCATAAGAGCATTGAAGTTCTGCTCAAGCTGCTCTTCTGTGAAAGAAGCCTTACCAACTGGAACGTGAATGATATTAGCTTTATCAAGTCTGTACTCGATCTTACCAGCTTTGATATCGTTAATAGCCTTAGTTACATCCATAGTAACTGTACCAGCCTTTGGGTTAGGCATAAGTCCCTTAGGACCAAGAACCTTACCAAGACGACCAACAACACCCATCATGTCAGGTGTAGCTACAACAACATCAAAATCAAGCCATCCTTCGTTCTGAATCTTAGGAATAAGTTCCTCGCCACCAACGAAATCAGCACCTGCTGCCTGTGCTTCATCAAGCTTTGTTCCCTTAGCAAATACCAAAACCTTAACAGTTTTACCTGTTCCGTTAGGAAGAACAACAGCGCCTCTGATCTGCTGATCAGCATGACGTGAGTCACAACCTGTTCTGATATGTAATTCTACAGTTTCATCAAACTTTGCAGTAGCTGACTTCTTAACAAGAGAAATAGCTTCTGCAGCTTCGTACTGCTGTGTCTTATCAATAAGTTTAGCAGCTTCTAAATATTTCTTTCCGTGCTTCATCTACTCTTCCTCCAATTAGTCTTCTACTACAATACCCATACTACGTGCTGTTCCGGCGATCATGCTCATAGCGCCTTCGATATCAACAGCATTAAGATCTGGCATCTTAGTCTCAGCGATTTCTCTAATCTTATCCTTAGAGATTGTTGCAACCTTCTGCTTATTAGGTACTCCTGAAGCCTTCTTTAAGTTGCAAGCCTTCTTAAGAAGAACTGCTGCAGGTGGAGTCTTAGTGATGAATGTAAAACTTCTGTCTGCATAAACAGTAATAACAACAGGGATGATAACGTCACCCTTATCTGCTGTCTGAGCGTTGAACTGCTTTGTGAATTCAACGATGTTAACACCATGCTGACCGAGTGCTGGTCCAACAGGTGGTGCTGGTGTTGCTTTTCCAGCCTGAATCTGTAACTTAATGTATCCTTCTACT
>JAILBM010000075.1 GCA_024680925.1 Butyrivibrio sp. | reverse complement strand
CGCATTGGTTATGGTTCCGATTAAAAGCCAGGGTCTGAACTTACCCCATCTTGTTTTGGTCTTGGCAACTATTACACCCATGATAGGATCGTTAAAGGCATCAAATACCCTTGCAATCATAGAGATTATACCAAGTACGATCGAACTTGCTCCCATGATATCCTGGAAATAGTAAAATACATAGCTTGCGGAAAGCATGTACATCATATCCTTACCGACTGCACCAAGTCCGTAGGAAACCTTTTCTCTTCCTGTTAAACTTCTTTTTGTATTCATTTTTTACTCCCTTCTCTTTAGCTATTCTTCATCCCCATAGCGATTTCAACTACTTTATATGCCCCATCATAAATTCCTATAGATTTGTTTGTTTTGATATTCTCACACATATCTGTCAAAAGATCGTCTTCCATAAGGAACATCTCAATCATTTGAAGTGTATGAGGAATATCTCTGCATTCCAAAGTTCCGTCACCAATTTCAGCAGAATGGATTGCACCCCACATTTCGTGCTTACCTACTCTCTTAATAAAGAGCTTAGGTACCGGGTAAAATGCCAGTTCACTTGGTTTTGTTACAAGAACATCACAGCTTCTCATTAAAAGGTTTGTACAATAAACCGCCTCAAAAATGTTTTCATGCCAGAATCCATGAATTCCTGTAATATCATTTGCAGGATCCAAAGCCTTACTTGCAAAATTCTCTGTATCTGACCAGTTGTTAAAGTGTTCTGTGGAAAGAGCCTTCATCTCAGGAATCTCTTCAATAAGATCATTCCATACATTTTTGTAGTCACCTACATTAACATAAAGTGCAGCTCTTTGCTTTTTTATAAAAGGAAGCAGATACTTGATTATTGCTGCAAAAATTTCCTTCTGAGCTCCGGCTCCTCCTATGGTAAGAAGGAATCTCATTGGCTTTTTATTATTCTTTCGATCTATTCTTGCCTTGCAGTCACTTTCAATATTACTTACAAGCTCATGATCTATATAATGTCCTGTATAAACCAGGGCTTCCTTAGGCATTGGCTTACAAACATTTTTGCCGTTCATGCCGTTAAGAATTCTGTAACCCATATAAGAATTGCGGCACTGAATAGTATGTATGCTTCCCTCTGAAAGATGAAGAGCCATTGGCCAGTTATCGGGAATGGCATTAACCACATGCTTCATTCCTGCATGAATAGCTGCCTGCGCAGGCCATACGTGAGTTGCCACCACAGGAATATCCTTAGGAACATTTTTGTAAACAGGTGCCATAAGCTCTGCATTTTTCTGATCGGAAGAATTATAGGATAAAGCTCTAAAGCCCTCATAATTCATAGGTTCCCATACGAATTTATTAAAAACAGGATTCTTGGAAAGCCTTGATCCCAGTGAATACAAATCATTCTGTGCACTTATAACCTTGGTACAGGTAGTATCCTTATAGGAATTAAGATCCATCCAATAAGGCTGATATCCCAAATGTTTTGCGCAGGAAGCCATGGCCATGGATATTCTGTAATGACCAAATCCCATACGGATATTACCGACTATGATTCCCTTATCCGTATCAAACTCATAATCACTTTTTTGACCCGAGATGTTTATGTTTTTAACCCCAAGGGATTCTCCGATATAAGGATTATCTTCAATACAGATTTGGTAATTGGCATTACTGTCATCACCGAATTTTTTAATGTTCTTTTTCTTAGCTTTCAGAGCCTTTCGATAAACCTTATCTGAAAGCTCATTGCCAAAGATTATTTTAGATCTGTCCTTCATTTTTCCTCCGCTTTAATGTCCACTCTAAAATCAATTTCCTTTTTAGAGTCATATTCCTTTGACATTTCTATAGTCAGTTTTCCGTCTCCTGCCATGCCTTTACTTCTCACATAGACTCCTGCCATGCCGCCCTGTAAAGCTATCAACTCAGGACCTACAAGATCTATGCTTCCTTCTGCCTTAAGCTTTAATGCTCCGTTAAAAAAAGGAAGAATATTGCCACATTCATCTATAGCTCTTATTCTCACAAGAGCCACATCATAGGTTTCTTTTTCCCATAGCTTTGTATGATCACAGACAGTTTCAAGCATAGCCTTTTCAGAAGGTTTCTTTACGACCGTTTTTACAACTCTGCCGCCTTTTATAGCTTCAAATTTAAATACAGTGGACTTGCCACCCCAATCACCAATGTACTTGTTATAAAGATTTACCGCATCCTGAAAGTTCATTCTGTACAAAGTAACGAGCTGTAGTGCCGCAAGCTTTGTCTTTAAAGAAATATTTCCCATTCCAAATCTTGCAGCTTCATTTAAGCATTTCTTTATAAGCTTTGTCTGATTAGCTGAATATTTCCCATTTTCCTTAATCTGATCTCCAATAAAATCATCTATGAGCATAGGTCCGTGAGAGAGATTTTTAAAATCAGAATTTTCAGCAGTATATTCCTTGATAAAAATATCATTCTTATACATCTTTACGGAATCAGCATTGGTAAAGATGTAAGAATTTCCCCTGATACACTCGGGATGCTCTCCAATATCCATAGAGGAACTGATTTCAAGTACATCATCTCCATCACTTTGAGATGCGTAAATACTTGCAGCCATCTTAGGATTTCTAAATGCATCCATAACACCATGATAGCAAATCTTATCACCGCTCCCGAAATCCTTATGAGTATTGTAGTCAAACATACACCAGCCAAAGCTTCCGGCAATATCCTTTTTGCCTGCTACAGCATCTATGACCTTAGCATGCCTAAGAGCATGCTCTGCTCTGTGTTCTTCATCATCAAAGGCCTTGGTTGGATACATATGTCCGTTATATTCTGTAATAAGATAAGGCTTTGACATATCTGAAGTTACATTTTTCTTGTCATCACAACCATCTGTCTTCCCGTTAAAAGAGAAATCGTTATAAGTATATACATCTTCCAGAAGATGGCTCTTTTTGTTTGCCCTTACACCACCTGTTGATCTTGAAGGGTCAAGCTCATGAGCAATTTCGTTGGTCTTTGTATAAAACTCATCATTATCAACAGACTCATTTATTCTAATGCCCCAGATCATAATGCTTGGATGATTTCTATACTGCTTAATCATCTCCTTCTCATTGATAAATGCCTGCTGTTTCCAAGCCTCATCACCAATATGCTGCCATCCCGGAAACTCCATAAATACCAGAAGTCCAATGTCATCACATCTGTCTATAAAGCTCTGAGCCTGAGGATAATGGGAAGTTCTTACAGCATTTACTCCAAGCTCCTTTTTCAGAATATCAGCATCAAGTATCTGCATGGATTTTGGCATTGCATATCCTGCATAAGGATAGGACTGATGTCTGTTAAGTCCTCTTATAAGGAACCTTCTACCGTTTAGGAAAAATCCATTTTTCTTAAACTCTGCTCTTCTAAAGCCCATTCTTGTATAATGTACATCCAGAACATCATTTCCCTTTAAAAGCTCTGTTTTTACCATATACATAACAGGATTTGTTACATCCCAGACAGTTACAGGATTAAGGTGCACAGAAAGCTCAGCCGCATCCTTTTTTACCACTTCATCCCCAAGGAATGTCTCTTCCCTGTAGTTAGTATCTTCTAATGGGTATTTAGACTTTTTATATTCATAACAGTTTTCTGAAAGTATTCTTTCATATCTGCATATATACTGCTTTACAGTAAAACCGGTTTGCTCATCAGTTCCTTTTGCCTTTATCCTTGAATGCATATATACACCGGTTGCCTTAGGAACAACTTCTGTTTCATCAGCACCATATACTTCAGGAACATCTGCATAGCAAAAAACATCTTCTATATAAACCGGATCCTTGATTTCAATATAAACATTCCTGTACAGACCGCCAAAGGTCAGATAATCAACCACATGACCAAAGGGAGGTACATTAAGACTTTCTCTGCTATCCAGCTTTACTACAATAACATTGTCCTTTTCCATAACAAGTTCTTTAGTAATATCAAAGGAAAAGGCTGTATAGCCGTTTGAATGCTTTCCCATTTCCTTACCGTTTACATAAACTGTTGCCTCATGGGCAGCGCCCTCAAAGGTTAAAATCACACTCTTAAAGTCCCATTCTTTTGTGGGATGAAGGATATATCTGTAGCCACTAAGCATCTGATACATACTCTCGTCAAAATAATGCAGTGGCACCTCCTTTACAGTATGGGGTATGCGAACCCTTACAAGACCCTCGTTATAAGAAATATCCTTAAGCTTATCCGTATAGTTTTCGGTAAATTCCCAACCATCATTTATGTATATTTTTTTGGTCATGCATTCCTCTTTCACAATCACAATTATTCATATTCGGAAACTATATTTTTTATTGCAGTTTTCATTTTAAACAATCCAATAAAACAAAACAAGAAACGCATTTAACAAATTTCGTTTCCTATTTTTGTGCATTTTTCTCTATGTGTTATTAAAAAAAGACTTTGCTAAAACAAGCAGGATTTCGAAGCCTTTTTATTTTAGAAAAGTCTTTAAATTATTTCTTCTATAAAGAGATTGTCACTCTGATTCAGATCTATATATTTATCCTTAACCTTTACAAGAGGCTTGGACAAATGATCCGGATTTATAAATACTATATCACCTTCAAGGCCATTACTCAGCCTTACTCTGTTGGCAATAAAGGTGTTAACAATGTGACTTAGGAATGTCATAAGTACATCGGGATCGTATTTTCTAAGACCTTCATCCTCAAAAGCCTCAATAACCTTAAAGGGACAAAGTGGTTTACGATTATTTCTCATGGATGTAAGATCATCATAAACATTTGCAACCATAATGATTTTGGCTACTTCATCAATACGGTTTCCTGATAACCTAAAGGGATATCCCGAACCATCAAGTCTTTCATGATGCATAATAACAGAGTTCTTAATATGCTCATCTATTTTCTGATCCTTTATAATTTCATACCCTCTGGTAACATGGGTACGCATTATCTTTTCTTCATATTCCGTAAGGGGTACGTTTTTATTAAGAAGATCCTCCGGCATAAGAGTTTTGCCAATATCATGAAGAAGACCTGCCGCCGTAACAATCTCTATCTGGGATTCCTTAAGTCTCATCCATCTGGCTATGGTATTACCTATAAGCGCCACATTAAGACTATGCATATAAACCTCATCATTATAGATATGAAGATTATTAAGCATATCAAAAATACCCGATGTCCCTCCTGCTTCTTCCAAAAGGGTATATACCGGATCAATCAAACTGTCTATATTTACGGGAATATCCGAATTAACTATATATTGAAGTTTATTTTTAAGAGCATCGGCATTTTTTTCTATATCCGCTTTAAAAGTCGCAAATTCAGGTGACTCTTTAATTCTTTGGGAATAAGGTATCGTTAGATCAGGAAGAGGTCCTTCATGGCTTTGACTAACTTCGCTTTTATTACTGCCTTCTTCAATAAATACATTATAAACAGAGAAGGATTTAATTTTCTGTATGGAATCTTCATCCAGCACAGTACCCTTTTTCATGACAAGCTGATCATCAAGGGAATACACATTACTGGCTAGAACCATTCCAATTTTAAGATTAGACGCAGTAACAAGCTTCATACAATAACCTCTTATAGGCTTATATTTCAAATCATTATTATAAATAACAATAATTTGAATCGAATTGATAATTGAATTTTACCATAAAAGAAACTATTATTAAACATAGCTATATACTATATTTTATCACAATTACGTATATTATTGCTGATTTTTATAGTACTTTTTATTCTTTTAAGATTTTCCTTAAATATCAGTAAATTTATTACCGGAGAAAATTATGGCCAAAAAATCTTCACTGAGAAAAACTCTTACCAAAGCACAGCGTATTGCTGTTTATGAAAAATATGACGGTCACTGCGCTTACTGTGGTTGTAAGCTTGAATATAAAGATATGCAGGTAGATCACATAGAAAGTGTCTGCAAGGCAAAGTTTAAAAAAGAACTTCGCGCCACCCTGAACGATATAGACAATTACATGCCTGCCTGCAGAGCCTGCAACTATTACAAAAAAGCTGCTTCCATAGAAGGTTTCAGACGAAAGCTTAAAACTCTTCACACAAGGCTTAAGAAAATATTTATTTACAAGCTTGCAGTGAAATACGGTCTTATAGAAGAAAAACCGGTGAAAATAGTTTTTTATTTTGAAAAAGAAGAAAATCCCTCCTGATTAAATTTCAGAAGGGATTTTGATTATCATTGATTCAAAAATGCATACTGGCTGTCATAAAGGTTATGATAATAACCGCCCGGAATCTGCAGCAGTTCATCATGGGAGCCCTTTTCAAGGATCTGACCTTTATCTACATACATAATACAGGTTGAATTCTTAATGGTACTAAGTCTGTGGGCAATAATAAAGGAAGTTCTTCCCTTAAGCATCTCCTGCAGACCCTTTTGCAGAAGTATTTCTGTTTCCGTATCAATGCTGGAAGTTGCTTCATCAAGAATAAGTATCTTAGGATCTGCCAACACAGCTCTTGCAAAGGAAATAAGCTGTCTTTGACCGGCAGACAATCTACTGCCTCGCTCATTAACCTGAGTATTATAGCCATCATCCAGGGACATGATGAAATCATGGGCACATACAGTTTTGGCAGCGGCTATTACCTGTTCATCACTTGCCTCTTTATTACCATAACGAATATTATCCATAATAGTCCCCGAGAAAATAAAGCTATCCTGCATCATAACACCCATTTGATTTCTCAGAGATTTAATTGTTACATCACTTATATCTGTTCCGTCTACCAGAATCTGTCCGCTGTCTACATTGTAGAACCTGCTGATAAGATTTACGATGGTAGATTTTCCGGCTCCGGTTGGTCCAACAATAGCATAGGATTCACCTGCGCCAACCTTAAAGTTAATATCGTGAAGAATCTCAACGCCATCATCATAACTGAATTTTACATTCTTAAACTCAACGTCACCCTTTATCTGAGGCATAATTCCGGCACCCTCTTTATCCTTAACATTAACAGGTGCATCAATACTTTCAAAGATACGCTCAAGATAAGAAATTGCGGTCAAAAGAGAATTATAAAAGTTTGCCAGAGTCATGATAGGCTGCCAGAATCTTGAAACATAACCTGCAAATGCAGTAAGGAGACCAACAGTAATTGCTGCCTCCCCTCCCATAAGCCAGCCAATACCAAGAACATATATAACGGAAGTTGTAATAACAGTAATGTTCTCAATAACAGGACTCAGGATAAAGTTATATTTTACAGCATTCATCCAGGCTGTTCGTGCATCGCCGTTAAGCTGATTAAAAAGCTGTGTGTTTTTATTTTCTCTTACAAATGACTGGGTAACTCTTATTCCATTAATACTCTCTGCAATATATGCATTTAGATTAGACTGCTTGTTACTCTGTATCTGCCATGCCCTTCTTTGTCTGTTTTTAACAAAAAGAATAATAGCAGTAAGTATAGGAAGGCCGCAAAGACAGATAAGGGTAAATCTCACATTAAGGGAAAGCATAAATATCAAAATAAATACCAGCGAAAACATATCTGTAATTGTGTTTACTATACCGTTTGATAAAAGGTCACTTAGGTTATTAACATAGTTAACCACCCTAACCTGAATCTTGCCATGAGGCTTATCATCATAATAGGAAAAAGGAAGCTCCTGAAGATGTACGAAAAGTTCTCTTCTAAGTCTGTAAATAACTCCCTGTCCTACCCTTGAGGTAAGAATTATCTTATATCTCATGATAATCGCACAGGCAAGGCCCACAAAAAGGGCACTGAAAGCATTTATAAGAATAAGTACCACTGCTTCATCGGAAGTATGAAGGTGTTGGTAAACCGTTTCTGTAATGGTATCCATGACATTTTTCATAAAAATAGGAATAAGCATGGATATTGCACTGGATATAACCATGATTATAATTGCTATAGTCAGATCCTTTTTATAAGGTCCTACATAATGGGCAAGGCGCTTTAGCTGTTCAATATCAAACCCGCTGTCTAATTCTTCATCCTGTTCTATTCTGTTTCTAGCCATTATGCGCCCTCCTTTCTTCTCTTAATAATGCTGTCAAACTCACCATACTGATGTTCAAATACTTTTCTGTAATATCCGCCCTTGGCAATAAGTTCATCGTGAGTTCCGCTCTCTGTAATACGACCATTTTCCACTACAAGAATTACATCTGCATCTTTAATGGATGAAATTCTGTGGGCAATAATAAATACCGTATGTCCTTCGAGCTTCTTTAAATCTCTTTGAATCTCTGCTTCTGTTTCCATATCAACAGCAGAGGTTGTATCATCCAGTATCAGAATAGACGGCTCTTTAAGAAGGGCTCTTGCCAGTGATATACGCTGTTTTTGTCCGCCTGAAAGACCAACTCCACGTTCACCAACAACAGTATCATAGCCCTCGTCCATCTGCATGATAAAGCCATCAGCATCTGCCATCTGCGCTGCCCATTTTACCTTTTCAAAAGAGCAATCCGGCTCAGCATAAGCTATATTTCCTTCAATGGTATCAGAAAAAAGAAATACGTCCTGCATTGCAATACCTATGCCATCGCGAAGTCTGTGAAGGTCAAGATCCTTAACGTTAATGCCGTCCATAAGGACTTCACCCTCAGTAGTATCAAAAAATCTGCAAATAAGATTCATAATGGTAGACTTACCTGAACCTGTAGCGCCGATTATACCCACCGTCTGTCCCTTCTTGATATGAAAGCTTACGTTATGGAGAACAGGCTCATAGTCCACTGTATAAGAAACATTTCTAAATTCCACATCTCCCGAAATCTTATCAACTTCCTTAGGATATCTCGGTGTCTGAACATCAGGCTTTTGAGTAATAGTTGAATAAATTTTTTCTACCGAAGTTGTAAATCTGTGATAATCATTGATAAGCCATCCCATCATCTGAAGAGGATTGCTGAGCATCCAGAGATAGCTGTTTATCATAACCATATTACCAAGAGTCATATAGCCGTAAATACACATAATCCCGCCGGCAACCATAAGCATAAAGGTAAGAAGATGAGAAAGGAAAATAAATATCGGAATATACTTAGTCCATACAGTTGCAGCATCCAGCTCTGCTTCCCTGTATTGCTCGTTTTCCTTATCAAACTTTTCTATCTCATAATCTTCTTTTGCAAAGGCTCTTACAACTCTGTTACCGCTTATATTCTCCTGCACAAAGGCATTGAGAGATGAAAATCTGTCTCTGATATGCATGAACTTTGGCTTAATAGTCTTAGACTGTCTGTAAGTCATAAATGCCGTAATAGGAAGCACAGCAACCATGGCAAGACCTATTCTCCAATCTACGGAGAAAATCATGAATAAAGCAATTACAAACAAAAGAACATTTTCATAAATATTATAAATTACAAAAGCCACAAAATGTCTGATGGCCATCATATCACCGGTCTGTCTGCTCATAAGATCACCGGTACGACTTCTGTTATAAAAAGCAAAATCCTTTAAAAGGAGATTTCTGTAAACACCATCTCTCATATCGTAAAGCATATCCTGAGATGCTGTTTCAAATAAATACAAAAACAAAAGTCTAAGTACAGATCTTACCAAGGTTACCGATATCATAAGAATCAGGAATTTCGGTAAAAGATCTATTTTGATAGCTGTTCCGTCACCAATAATATCATCTACTATAAATCCTGTGATACGCGGATTTACAATAGCCAGAACTGATGTAACCGTAACCAGTAATAACCCGACAAAAATTTTCCACCTGTATTTTTTCAGGTAGGAATAGAACCATTTCATTGCCGTAATGTTCTTTTTAATCCTCATAACAATCTCCATCTTAAAATAATTCTTAGGCAAACAAAAAGCATTTTTAACATAAGTTTCCTAAAATTCTTATGCCAAAAAATGCTTTATAATATTCGTCCCCGCACTGATAATAATAGACTATCACTGAATTATTACAATGATTTATATTGTTTATGATTGATTTTTTCTGTTTTAATGTGTAAACTTTCTATAAATGTATGTAAAGGTTTTATTGAGAATCATTTATCAATAAGCTTTAAAAATCACAAAATTTCAAGTAATCGGAGAAGCGCAATGATCATAGTAGAAGGCATCGGCAGCAGTTATGTACATAGTAACGGATGGAATATAAATCGTCCAAATGGAACCGGAAACTATCTTTTTCTTCATATCGAAACCCCTGCGGATATCTTGATTGGCGATAACTGGCACTACTATTCCGAGCCTTGTTTTATCCTGTTCAAAAAAGGTCAGCCCCAGGTCTTTCATGATCATGAAGGAAATAAATACATAGATAGCTGGGTACATTTTGATTATGACAAGAATAACTCCGATACGGATGATATTGCGCAAATGATAGATTCTCTAAACATCCCCTGTGGAAAGCCTCATATAATCTACAATACTATTGAGCTTGTGGACTTATGGCACCTGGCAGATGCCGAATTTCATCAAAACGGTGAACATCGCCTGGAAATCATGGATATGAAAATGAAAACTCTCTTATATAAATTTGCAGATATTCTTCATTCCGAAAGTACCACCTCCAGTAAATTTAACAGATACAGGAAAGCCTTTGGTGAACTTAGAAACAATATATACAGCGGCAATAATGCAGCTTTAATGAATGATATAACAGCTCTGGCAGAGGCTCAGAATATGAGTGTCTCCTATTTTGAGCATGTATACAAAGAGCTTTTTGAAGTTCCCGTAACCAGGGACATAATTAAAAGCCGCATCACCTATGCAAGATATCTTCTGCATTCAACCAATCGTTCAATACAGGATATTGCTCAGTTTTGCGGCTATGAAAATGTAGAACATTTTACAAGACAGTTTAAAAAAATTACAGGCTTTACCCCATCCCAGTACAGGAATGCATGATACAGATAATCAGCTTCTTAGTTTGAACCTAAAAAGTCTTTGATATTAAACTCTTTTCCTGTAATTTCTTCGTAAAATTCCTGTACTGTTTTATTCTGGTCATCGGGATCAAAATCCACATCCCTTGCATGGGAAAGCATTGGGTCATCTGAAGAGAGCATATAATAAGCCAGATTATGCTCAAGCCACTCATAAGCCATATCTTCTGCTGTTCTGTAGGAAACAAGATCTCTTCCGTGCACAGGATTGGTATCTATAAGAGCCTGACATATTATCAGCATGTCATTATAATTTTCAATTTTATATGAGTTTTTGAGCTTCCAGTTATCAGTAGTATAAATGCAACTAAAAGTCTCCCCGGCATAGTCAAATTCATAATTTTTGCCGAAGCCGTCAATATCCCTAAGGTTAATATCAGCAGTGCTGCTTAAAATGCCATCATTTTCAGAAGATGCTTCTCCGCTCTCATCCGTTTCCTTACTTTGCATCAGTTCCAAAAGCTCATCCATTCCGGACTTTGCTGCCTGGGCATAATCCGATTCATCTGCTGCGTCTGTAACCTCCGAAATAATTGATGAACCAATATCAGCAGACTCTGATATTACAGATGAGCCCGCTGTAGCCATTTGCGAAATAACAGAGGAACCTGTAGCAGTAACCTCTGATATGGTATCTGAATATGTACTCTCACACCCCGTCAGGATTCCGACAAAAGCGCATAGTCCAAGAACTGCACCCGCCTTTTTCATATAATCATTATTTTTCATAATCTTCCCCTCAAAATACATTTTGGAATAATAAATTTAAAAATTCTACAAATAGGTTATTCCAATATTTATTGTTTTTTATTAAATAAATAATATCAAATATATGACTTTTTTCGCTTTGCTCCAAAAGTCATGCAAATAGGCCATTTGAAGGCGACTAACGTCGCAGGGCCTATTTGCCTCTTGAATCATATTCTTACGAAACCCGCAGTAAATGCGGATTTCTGCAATTGACGTACAAGAATATAGGTATGATAATTAAATTAAAGATATTTATAAATCATTTTCTATATTATCCGATATTTATATTGAGAACAAATTTATTTATATGAAAATTTTTATTAATATTCATATAGGAGTTTTGAATGTCACATAAATCAAATTATAACAAAGGTTTTACATTAGTAGAATTAATTGTTGTTCTGGTAATTCTGGCAATACTTATGGCCGTACTTATTCCTGCTCTTCTTGGCTGGATAGATAAGGCAAGAGATCAACAGGATCGGGTACAGGCTGAAAATTACAGAAAGGCTGCTCAGGCAGTTCTTACAGAACTGTATGGGTCCGGAGAACTTCCAAACTATGAACACCGAAATTATCAGGTAACAAATTCCAATACATCAGCCTATTCCTGGAAGAATGATTATAGATTTACAATGCTTGAAGAATACGTAGATGAAGATCTAAGCAGATCAGGTCCATATATTCTGATGTTCAGAGTTGGTCGCTACCCTGTTTATGGCGAAAGTGATGCTCACAAAGCTTATACCTGTTATGGAGTGGTATATCAAAGAACTGCCACCTCCAAACCTGTCATTCTTGAAAATGATCAGTTCTACGATTATTATCCTTATCCCAACGGTGACTACGGGCAATCAGTAGACGGAACCATGAAGATAGTAACCTATGCCGTTCAAAGCGGAAGTAACTCTAATCCTGCTACAGCCTATGGCGAAGTCAAATCAAATATAGCAAAATAAATACAAAAAACGGTAATTACAAGAAAAAAATCTTTGTAATTACCGTTTTATTTTAGTGCCGGTGGCGGGACTTGAACCCGCACTGAGTTGCCTCAAACAGATTTTGAGTCTGCCTCGTCTGCCAATTCCGACACACCGGCGCACTCAAATATAATAGCATAAAGGCTTTTGAGTTTCAATAAAAATTTTTATTATAGTAAAAAATAAGATCCCAAATCCCATATGCTTTGCCGGAAGGTGGGGCCTGTCCTGCAAAAATATTAACTTTCGTCAAATAAAACATATCAGGATTTGAGAAACTTATTTTATTCTGTATACACAGAATATTTATTTACTATTATCTGCAGATTATATCTACAGGTACATCCATGATCTTAGCAACCTTAAGGATTGTATCTATATGTCTGCCAACTGCTGCAGCCATGTGATGTGTAGGACCTGCCTCACTCCACTGATTGCAGAACTCTCTTGCTCCGATAGAGAACTTTGTTCTCATATTGGTATCACCAAATGTGAAGATAGGTCCTTCAACATTTTCGCCTTCAGCAACAACAAACTTAAAGTGTCCATCCTTATCCTGAGTAATACCAAGATATGTAACATCTCCTACAGGTGGATAGAACTGAGTAAGATATCCGCCGCCTGTCTTGCCGTGGAATACATCAACGATCTTCATGGTTGGCTTCTTAGCCTGTGAAATATCAGCATCACCTGATCCTGAGTGACCAATAATGCAGATATCTTCATTAAAGTCAATTGAGTACATCTCTGAAAGCTGACCAGTACCTGAAATAGTCTTAAGGATACTCATAGCCATAGCTACCTTCATATCTCCTTCAACCGCACAGGCAGTGCCCTGCTTAATAAGCATTGAGAATGCCGGTATAAGCATAGAATCAAGCTTACCTGCAACACCCTGAGCAAATCCGTCATAGTGAGATGCAACTAAAGCGATATCCTCATCCTTAACCCATCTCTCAAAAGCAACAACATATTTAGCCATATCCCAGACTTTTTCAATAGTGCCGCCGCCTTCAATATCGAAGGTATCGAGAATATCCTGAGCCTTAGCACGAATAGCAGCTTCATCTGTGATATCATCGGCAATTGCCCACATCTTCTCCCAGTCAAACGGCTTTGTATAAAGACCCATACGATGATAAAGATTGGTTTCATCAATATAAAGATCCATCATGCCAGGATAAGGTCTTCCAATCTGAGCAATATTTGTATAACGGAATCTTCTTCTAACCTGAGCCGCCTTACACCAGTCAGCAATCTCATGTGCTACATACTCGTCGCCGCCTTCTACAACACCTGTAATAACAGCATGTCTCTTTCCGGCTCTCTCAAGATCTGCTACCATTTCTCCTACAGCGCCGCAGGCATATAACTCGCCAAGCCACTTTGGAGTGTCAACATTTGGATAATCAGGAGCTTTTAACTTCTGAACATTTACAAGTACTACAGGTACATTAAGATCTCTTACTGCAGGAAGCATATTATAGCTTGTAGCATATGTAAGAAGCTGCATGATTACAAGATCAACATCTGCTGCACGGAACTTGTCACCGGCTGCCATTGAAAGCTCTTTTGTTGTAACCATTCCCCCATCAACAATTTCAACCGTATCCGGAATAGTTTTCTTAAAAGCTTCATATTGAGCTTCAAATTCCGGAACAAGTGATGGAAACTGAGGAAGATATGCCCCAAGAGCGATTGAGAACACACCAACCTTTGCTTTTGTTTCAACTAACATTGTTTACACCCTCCAAAAAATATCCTTTTTTGTATATTTCCTAAATTTCTACTATCAGTATTCTATAACAAAATAAGTACTTTTTTTAGGTCCAAATCAATTTATATTAGTGTCCTTTCTTGCAATTATTTTACAATTGCTTCTCTTAATTTTGCAGCTACCTTTTCACACTCTTCATCTGTTGTAAGCTTTTTTAGATTAGGATCCATAGCAAAGGTTCCTCCCCATTCGAACTCATCCTTGTACTTTGGAACAAGGTGCATATGAAGGTGATGTCCTGTATCTCCGTACATTCCGTAGTTAACCTTATCAGGATTAAATACCTTATGAATAGCCTCAGATACCTTTACACAGTCCTCAAGAAAAGCTTCTCTTTCTTCCTTGCTGATCTCAAGCATCTCTGATACATGGTGTTTACTTGCAACAATACATCTTCCAGGATGTGACTGCTCTTTAAAAAGATAAACCACACTTGCATCAAGCTCACAGATTTCATATCCAAATTTTGCAACAAGCTCTCCCTTTGCACAGTACGCACAATTCATATCTTTTACTTCACTCATTTTCTTTTCCTCACATTTAAAATTATATTTGATTATTTGGTTTTGGATTTTACGTCCAAAATAACCACTAACTATATTACTTCATTGTCTATTTTTATAATAATTCTTTAATGAACAAAATATTCAATTTCTGCTTTTTTAATGCAAAAATTTAATACTGACCTGTATAGCCTATCTCCGCTGCTCTTTCACTGATCATCTGTGCTATCTCATCATGAGTATAGACAGTTACCCCTGCATCGGTAAATAACTGATTGTATGGGTTTGAAGCTTCAAAATCAGCATCGGTTGTTATATCAGCATAATTTTCATCCAGCAAATAATATGTATAATAATAGGTTCTGTTATTATAATCCTTGTCAAACCAGTAAGAAGTAACCATAAAATAATCTGTATCAATATCAACAAAGGATATCTCTTTGGCTTCACCCTTATCTATTACGTAATAAGTCTCAGGCTCTCCCGTATCTTCCATTCCGTAAAAGAAATTATAATCCCCGTTTCCATCCACAAAGGCTATATCATAGGATTGAACCGTTGCTCCGCCGGAACCTGAAGTAGTGATAATACCGTTACCATCTACGGTCACACTGCATCTTGACCAGGAATCCTGACAATAGCAAAGTACAAGTTCATCATTTATTTCCTTGATGATCATGGTCAGATCATAATAATCCTCTCTCTCAAAATGAAGCTGGATAAGCAGTTCCTTTTCACCATCTCCTCCGCAGTCAATGGTAGTAACCGTTGGATCTGTTAAAACCATAAAATCATTGTTAGCTATTGCCTGTTCAATCTCACTAAGGCTATAGCTTTCCCCTACTTCCAGATAATCTGCAAGAGTAAGATACTCTCCTACATCTCCGGTTGCTCTGTAGTTTACCTTTTCTGTACCCGCAAGAAAACCGTCATATTTATCATTTCCTGTAAGAACACTGTCAGCCAGCTCCTGAGGATCCATATTTTGGAGACTGCTTTCAGAATCAGACTCGCTACTTTCCTCCTGCCCTTCTTCTGAATCCGAAGAACTATTTTCATTTAATACAGCATCCTTATCTGCTATTTCATCGGTTCCTATTACCTCAACATTTCCGGTGCTATTATCCGCCCCGTCTGCACATCCCGTAATAAATACCGCAGACATAAAAAGTGCAGCCATAGCATTTACTTTACTTTTCTTCATAATTACTCCTCCTCAAAAATGACATCGCAAAATCCATTATAGCATTTTAACCGGCACAATAATAGCAACATCCGGCACCTTATAAGCAATATTTACGTAGAAAATATCTTAGAAAAAATATAAATTACGACTATGGATGATTATATATTTTCGGAGGTTTTCTTATGACAAAAATAAAATTCCATCTTCCGGGACTCAGATACAACTTCCCACTCAACATGTACTGGGTAAGCCTTTTAAAGCAGTACCCACACTATTTTATAGATGATATTGAAATAGCTTCCTTTTTTGGCTGCTTTCCCTTCAGCCTTTGGAATGGAGGAAGACTTATAACAGATGATCAGTGTGATACTAAATTTGTTGAAAACGTTATAAAGACTATAAATGCACAGAACATCCCTGTAAGATACACCTTCACAAATCCTCTTATTACCAAGGAAGATTTAAAGGACCCTTTTTGCAATTTCTGTTTAAAAGCTGCCGATAATGGCATGAATGAAGTACTTGTTTTTTCTCCGATTCTAGAAGAATATATAAGAAAAAACTACCCTTCCTTTAAGATTGATTCCACCACCTGTAAGGAAATAAAGGATATCGATACCCTTAACAATGAGATGGAAAAGGATTATAAATACGTGGTACTTGATTATAATCTAAACAATAAATGGGAGCTTCTTCAACGGGTTAACCATAAGGAAAAACTGGAGGTTTTGGTTAATGCCCTGTGTGTACCAAATTGTAAGAGAAGGGGCGATCATTATAAAAACATTGCTCTGAACCAGGCCATAATAAAAGAAAACCGTACTCTGCCTCCGGAAAAGAGAAAACATATCATTCCCTGGACCTGCGAATACGGTGATAAGAACTGCATATATACTATTCAGGATTATTCCACCCATATTTCACCGGAGCTTATCCGGGAAAAATACGTACCAATGGGAATAAACAACTTCAAAATAGAAGGAAGAACAGCCAATCTCTTCTCCCTTATCGAAACCTACTGTCATTACATGATAAAACCAGAATATCAGGGAACTGTAAGGCTTTTATTACTAAGAAACCTTGAAAGTTCACGAATAATACAAGTTAATAAGCCAAGGACAAGCGCCTGATATTCAGGCTGCTTTCCCTGTAAAAACAGTTTTCAAAGACTCATCTATTCTTTGATGATGAACTCCTGCCGCATTAAATTTTACCGAGCTGAAAGCCATCTGCATAATAGGTCCTGTTCCAAAGGCACAGATAATTGTACCGATTCCCACAGGGCCGCCAAGAAGCCACCCGATTAATGTGGCAAGACTAAGCAGGACTATACTTACAACTCCCAAAGGGATTTTTTTCATACGCTTAACAAGGGCTACAAGCAGTGTATCTCTTGGTCCACAGCCAAGGGATGCACTCATATAGGTATACTGTGTGTAAGCCATTATGGTAAGGCCCACCAGCATAACCACTATTCCTACAATGGCATTCTCACATTTAGGAACGAGATTTATTTTGTTAAAAAAGTCTACGGCCTTTCCCACCACAAAGGCATCAATAAACATTGCAATTCCTATAGGCTCTTTCAGGGCAATATCAATTGCAAGAATCGAATAGGAAACTGCTATAGATGCGGTACCGTATAAAATACCCAGAGTATTGGATATTCCAAGATTAAGAACATCCCAGGGGCCTGCTCCTATGTTGGCCTGAATTGTAAGATAAACTCCAAAACCATTTATAAAAAGGCTTATGGCAGCAATTATCATATTTACAACTATAGCTTTGACGGATTTATTTTCACTTAGTCTACCATTAAATTTCATTACTTTTATTATCTCCAAGACCGATTTCAAAACCCTTTATAAATAGGGATTTTGTCTTATTATTTCAAGAAACTATATAAATATAATCCCAAAAACCTATTTTATGCAATATATTTTTGATTAAAATAAATCAAGACTGCTATCGAGATAAATTTCTTCCCTTACCCTAAGCTGAAACTCCGGCTTTGTCATATAATAAAGCAGAAACTCCAGTATCATGGCACTACCCAGACTTCTGCCCTCAATCTTAAAATTATTAAATCCCATAGAAATATAATATTTTTCTATATCCTCTATACCTATAAACATAGGATTTTCCATGGCATCAGAAAATCGATATCCTCTCTCTGCATTTGGAGAAGCACAAATATGCTCTTCAAATGCAGTTCCAAGATTTTTCCTGCTTACATTTTCATAGCACTTTTTTCTCTCATTGCACCCTGCATAGCAGCATTCGTTACAAAGAAACTCCACCTTTTCCTTTTGCTTTTTTGAAAGATTCTTTAGATTCTCGAAATCTTTATTCAGTCTGAAATCCGGAACAACAAAGTCAAATTCACTGCGGTTTAATTCCTTTTCAAAATCCTTAAAATCCGTTAGAACCTTGGTGGTTGAAGATACATAATAAAACCCGGGATATTTATTTCTTAAATAATCCAAAAGCAAATCAGAATATATAATGATCCCGTTTCTGACAGAACCTGTATTTTCGAAAAGCTCACATAGACGGTTACACTTTTTATCCTTAAGGTGCTCCTTATCAAGAAGAGAATTACTAAAGGTAAGCCTTGAAGAAATCCCATACTGTGACATAAGAGCTACCACTTTTTCAGCCTTTTCCTCTCCAAAGCCTGCCCTGCCTCCTCCCCAGATACAATCAGCCGGAGAGCCGTAGACAGAACCTATCTCACAATAGTCATAAAAGTATTTTCTTTTATTTCTGTAAAGAGGTAAAAAAGCACTGTAGAAATCATAAAATTCAAATAATCCCGGCAAATGAAAAATCGCCTTCTTTTCATTATTCATAAATATAAACTTCGCCTTCTCTTTACCTTAAAGTCCAATCCTTGCAAGACGGTCATTAAACTGCTCATAAAAATCCACATCTGTATTGTAGTCTGTCATAAAAAATACCTTTAGTATTCCCATACTTACAGCCTTAAGCTGCTCCTGTGGCATTGAAGAAGCTCTTTCACTAAGATCCTTTATAAAAAAATGCCACTTATCTGTATAAGCTTCATATTTAGAAAAATCAGGAGTATCAAGCCACTTCTTTATTTTAATCTTAGTCTGACGCTCCTTTTGACATTCATTTACCTGCAAAAAATACTTGTGACTTCCGTTTTCATAAATCCTTCCAAGAGGAAAAAGTCTGCATATCTGCGGTCTGTATTGATGAATACTGCATCTGCCGTTTTCATCAAGAAAGGTGCAGGCCTCCTTTTCCGTCACACTGCCTAAAGCCTTGTTACTGTTATGTGTGATTGTGATTTCACTATTCATTAAAAGACAGGGAAGTATTATGCCATCCACCACCCTAAGCTCTATATTTTTGTATAACAACTCTTCAAAGCTCTTTTTTAGCCCCTTTTCCAGCCTGTAAATATCATAGGGATCCAAAGTTACGGAATCTCCCATACCGCAGCAGCAGCTGTGACAGCCGCTGCAATCATCAACTCCAAGCTTAGCCATATCAGCACTGTCATAAATTTTGCCATCAGAAATTTCTGATATATCAATATCTCTGTTCATAAAAAATCTCCATAGCCTATTTTTTTCTACCTATTGTCTTTTTAAGTGTAGCCTTAGGTCTGTTTTCCTTTGAAGGCCTGATCATCTCCTTAATAAAGGTAGAAGGCTCTGCATCAAATTTAAATATATTAAGTCTGTTTTTTGCCCTGGTTATACCTACATAAAAAAGTCTTCTTTCTTCTTCAAACTCTTTTCTTTCCTGAGGTGATAATTTACTTACAGAAACCGAAACCTTATCGGGAAATACCCCGTCACATACATCCATCAGATATACCTCATCATATTCGAGTCCCTTACTGGAATGAATAGTGGATAAAACAAATTTACAATTATAATCGGGTTCCTTATTTTTTAGTTTCTCCTGCAGATAATCCAACCTGTCAATAAAACTCAATAAAGTATCTTCATTATATGCAAGCCTTCTTAGAATATAAAGCTTATCTTCATCCAGTTGATTTCTCTCTACATAATCACCATAACCCATGTATCTTTCAATCCTGTTTATGGCTTTCATTGGGGACTCATTTATCATATTAACGAGATGAGTATGAATCGCCTTACATTTGCCTATTACATTTGGATTTAAATTCTCAAGCTCCTCTGCAGCCTCTAAAATATCAATATTCTCTGCAACAGCTATCTCACAAAGTTGAATCGCCTCTTTCTTTTTGAGGAATGTCTGGAATTTAAAATATATCTTCATGAAAAGTTCCGTATCCTTTTGATCAAAAGCAAACCTTATGATACTGACTATATCAGCAACTATTCTGTGGGTAAAAAAGGTCATATCCATGCTCTTAATTCTATAAGGAATATCATTTCTCTCCAAAATATCCACCAGAGGAAGAATGCTTTCATTATCCCTGTATAAAACAGCTGTCATTGTCTTTATATTTTCACCGTTTTGCTCTGTTTCTGACAGGCCGAAGGCTTTCCTTTCCGCTACCTTCAGCAAATAATTATACTGACCTGAACGCACGGAAAGAGGAATGAAATTTATATTATTACTGCCTTCTCTGGTGGCAACTATATGCTTTTTGTGTCTGTCCTTATTGTGCTGGATAAAATAATCCGCAGCCTCTACGATTGTGGCCCCTGACCTGTAATTTTTGTCCATAATAAGAACTCTTGCCCCTATATGATCTTTTTCAAAATCAAGAAGGGCATCGGGGAAAGCAGCCCTGAATCCATATATACTTTGATCTTCATCTCCTACCATAAAAAGATTACCGTCACTTCCGGATAAAAGAGATATGATCATATGCTGTATCTTAGAGGTATCCTGAGCTTCATCCACGCAAATATATTTATAGATATTTTTATAGTAATTCAAAAGCTCCTGTGATCCCTTAAGCATCTTATAGGCATATATCATCTGATCATCATAATCCATAAGGCTCATACTTCTAAGGGCTTTATTATAATCATTAAAAATAGGTAAAAGCTTTATATTCTCATCATTTCCAAGCTTTTCAATTTCCCTTTCACCCAGCATCATATTTTTGGCATAGGTAATAAGAGTTCTGACGGATTTTATATCACTTTCTGTAGGATATTCGCCCATGTGATTTAAATAAATATCAGATAATATCTTACCAGTCCTGGTATCCTCAGTTACAAGGTCAAAAGCTTTTTTACCTATAAGCTTTCCATAATAAGCGATTATCCTGGCACAAATTCCGTTGATAGTTCTAAACTCAAGCCTTGCCAAAATATCTTCTCCAAACATTTCGGCAAATCTCTGAGCCATATCTCTTGTTGCGGCAACTGTATAAGTAAGAGTCAATATATTTTCAGGCTTTATTCCTTTGACATAAATCATATAACCAAGCCTTGTTACAAGAGTTGTTGTTTTTCCGCTTCCCGGCACAGCAAGAAGCAGCACCGGCCCATCAACTGCCCTTACTGCCGATTGCTGCTCCTCATTTAATTTTATTGCATATTTATCAAAAAACTCTTTATCTGTCATTACTTAATAGCCCAACGCATCTTTGTTGATTTACTTCTTGGATTTATCCTGCATTCCTCAGCAGACGGTCTTATAACATCAGATGAAATCTCACTGTAAAGACCTTGCTTATAATAATCCTTAAAGGACTTTTTAACCAATCTGTCCTCTCCCGAATGAAAGGTAAGAATTGCTACTCTGCCCCCGGGTTTTAATAT
>JAILBM010000014.1 GCA_024680925.1 Butyrivibrio sp. | reverse complement strand
CTTCTCCAGGTATGGCCCCACATACCACAGTGCATATACATTTGCAAGAAGATGCCATATGGCTGGCTGCAAGTACCCGTAAGTGATAAGTCTATGTACCTGAAAGCCACTATAAACCGATGCATTAGTTGCGCTTAAGATGTCTACAAGCCTTCCTCCGCCTGTCAGCGCGATCATTATACTATTATCCTCACGTGAATATATCAGATTTAATATGAAAACAACTGCCATAATGGCATTAACGCCTGATGCGAACCTGTTATCTTTTGTTTCAGACATTTTCCCTCCCAAAGCGGTCCCTGTATCAAGCTCGTAAACAACAGTATTTAAAGGACAGCCCTAAAATATTATGGGCTACTAACCCCCATTCGTAAATCTCTTTAGGGATAAGTAGCCCTCATTTTTCTATTATTTTTGTCACTAGTCTTAAATATCAGTCCAGACTGTATTTTTCATAGAGTGAAATATCAAAATCCTTTAGATCTTCAAGATACGCTTCGTCGTTACCAAGACCCTTATAGATAAAGCCGCCATCGGGAAAGTATTCCGTCTCGATCATATGCCCAAAAAAGTTCAGGGTAAAGAACTCCTGAATACCATACCAGCTCGTTGTATAGGGCCTTTTATCCCTTTTGCCAAATTTTTTCCCTTAAGCTCCATCCGAAACTGCCCCGTGTCATGGCTGTAATACATCCCGACATCTTCTACTTCAATCTCAGGATAGAACGATGCCTTTATGCACTCCTTAAAGTCACTTTCTATTATAATATCCGTACATAATAATAGGAAGCCTAGAAAAACAGGCTTCCTATATTATCTAAAAAACTGCGAATAGTAACGCAATTATTATTTACTCATTAGCCAACACATCCTTTGAATTTGCTGCATAATATTCTGCAGTCAACTCTGAATGCAAGAAGTCATCATTTAAAAGACGGAGAAATGCTGCTTTTTGTTTCTTGGTTGACAGTATTATTTTTTCTCCAGATTCTGAGTACTTAAATTGTCCCGCTAGAGCTGGTGTATTCTTTGAAAAATGAATAATTGCGTCAGAAGAAATATCTTTATTAAAGACAGCGGACGAGACTTGAATTTTTGCTAATTTACGCGCAAATGATAGGTTTTCAATTTCATCTGATAAAGCTTCAATATTTCCTATTATTTCAAGATGTTTAATTGCTTCAATTGTTTCTTCTGCATTTCTTTTAATCAATTTAGTAAAGCCTAAATTCTTTTCAAGCACCTTCAAATCAATGATATACAACTGTCCATTTAGATTCATTAATTGCCATGAATCATTCAACCGAATAATATCTTCTCCTGATATTTTTTCAAATCTCTGTTTACTCTTTTTTAATAAATACAACATCTCTACTAACATCTGCAAAATCTTTATACTGTTCTCTATAAACTGTACCTATTTTCTGCAATTTAAATATTTCATTACTGGCTCTTTCGGAACTCATACCATATAAAGAAGAGACTATTTCTACAAAATCTGTATAACCGCCTTTATCGGCTAAAATTCTCAATATCTCTTTTCCAACTTCTCCAACTGCACCTTCCTGATCAATTTGATCATCCTGAATATTTTGACCTAATGCATCTGATAAAAGATGAATATTATTTATTTCTCCGACACCATATTTTTCCCATTTTGAAATAGCAGCTGCAGAAACATTTATTTTATCAGCCAGTTGCTGTTGGCTCATTCCTTTAGCCATTCGTATTTGTCGGCATCTAATGCCGCATTCTTTTGCATAATCTTTAAACTCCATTTCATTCCTCCAATATACTAAATGATAATGCATTATCTTATTTTCTCGAGAGCTCTTACATAAACAGATTATCATTAAGTATCATTTATTTATATCAACATGGTGTTAATATCCTCAACAAATGGTTAATAAAATAATCAGCAGGTTATAATTTTATAATCTGCTGATCAAAAACACAACAATATAAAAAACACCATCCCTCGGCGCCTGTGAAACTCTCGTCACATTTGCTGTGGATGGTGCTTTATAAAATTTGGACAACATCTAATTACTTTTCGTGAAGCGTAAGCCACTTGAGCTTTATCAATCGTCCCCCTCATAGAAAAGACTTTCATCTTCGGTGTTCCCTGGCCTTGGTGAAGCTGTTTGCCACGTTGGCTGTAAATACCGGGATTATTTTTAGCTTGGTCCTTTGTGAAGCTACTCGCCACTTGGACTGCTTTATTTATGTCTCTTATGTTTATTTATACGATAGTAAAAAATAAAAAGTACAAAATGAACAAAAAAATTTTTGAAGGATGTGGAGACAACGGTGAGCGCCAACTACAAATATTCAGACACAGATTCCGGGACAAAGGCCGATAGGACCACTTTCCAGGACGACGGGGACTTGTCATCCTCCACGCAGGACAGCGGC
>JAILBM010000440.1 GCA_024680925.1 Butyrivibrio sp. | reverse complement strand
ACAAAAGAAAAAGTGGTCTGTGAACTTCACAAACCACTTTAACTCTTCGTGCAGAAGAAGGGACTTGAACCCTCACGATGTAACCATCACAAGATCCTTAGTCTTGCTCGTCTGCCAATTCCGACACTTCTGCGTACCTTGTACATTTTATCTTATTTTGTCATCTTGTCAAGAGGAAGTTTTAATTTTTTTAAAACTTTTTTGAAACCTGACAGTGCAGGAGAAGGGACTTGAACCCTCATGTTATTGCTAACACATGGACCTGAACCATGCGCGTCTGCCATTCCGCCACTCCTGCGCGACAACAAAATCTATTTTAGTCATTTTGAGTCAATCTGTCAACAGTAAAACAAGGTTTTTTCAGTTTTTTTCTATCTTTGCGGTAATACGAATATTTATTATTGACGTTCTATTAATTTATTAAAATATCCATAAAGCTGTTTAAGGCCTTTTCTTCTCTCATTATATGTGTTTCCTGCTGCCAGGGTCAGGAAGGCAAATACAACAAGAAGTACAATAAATATCATTTCAAAATTCAATATGCAGGCTACTGCTGCTATTGCGGTACAAATAAGAAGAGCTGATGTTCCAATCAGATTGTGAAGCATATCTTCATGAAGAAAATCTATCTGTATAAGAAGATTCTCCTTCTCAGTTTTGTACTCTTCCTCAGAAAGCAGATCGATATCAAGTTTATCCATATGTCTGATTACATTTCTAAGTCGTTTTTCCATGATTTTATCCTTTCTTATGATAGATATTTTCTTACAACCGGAAATATAACTCCACCTACACAATTACCTAATGTAATGACCAAAAGAACTACAATAGCCTTAACGCTCCAGGCTCCTGCCATCCACAGGTAAAACATATCTGCGATACAGTGTTCTGTTCCGCATAGAATAAATACCATTACACCAAAGAAAAGTGAAAGATATTTACCAACTTCATGGGGATTCCTAAGATATCCCTCTACACCGATATAAATAAAAATGTTACATAAAATTCCCAAAATAAACAAACTTATATAGCTGTCCGAAAACTTGACTTCACAAAGAGCCATAGCTTTTTCAGAAATTCCTGCTACTCTTGTGAGTTTTACTATGTTGGCGATTATACCGGTTCCAACAAGATTACCAAGCCAGATGACCGGAAGACTTATTGCATACTTAACATCATTTTGAAATGTATAACAAACCTTTCCGGTAAAAAGATGAAGGCCAAAGGTACAAACTGTAAAAAGACCTATTGTAAACAATGCTGACCCAAGCACCTTACTGTCTACAGAAAGGAATGCAACTCCTCCAAAGGCTATGCATGCTCCTGCAAGAATTGCAGAAACAAAGATTTTTAAATAATTCATGGTTCCTCCGAAATTAATATTTTCCCCCAATATTAATTATATTTATGCCATATCCTATATAGCATTTTATTAATGTCACTGCTTTTTGATGATTCTGCAGGCACATTGCAGCCTTCCTGGTCTATGGCACACTCGCCGCAGATATCAGTAGCACAGACATCATAAGAATTATATATCATTTCCAGCTGTTTATACAATTCATTTGCCTGCATTTCTCCCTGATCCCAGTTAGTAACTATATCTTCAAGGCATAAAACATCCTTATCTATAGAAAGATATACCGGAAGTCCCGTTTCTTTTGTAAATAAATCTTTGCTCTCTGTCAGCATGTTTAAAGCCTCACCGGGCTCCATGAACCTTACTTTTTCCTTATAAGATACATCAACCTCTTTAATTAAATGCTCTGCAGCTCCTATTATAACAACCTCTTTTAAATATTCAGATGAATCAATAAGATCCATTACCCAGCTTCCGCAGGAAAGGATATTTCCAAAGGATGAAGGCTGCATATCGGGATGGTGATCGTATACTATGAGATTAAAATCCTCGTTCATTTCTTCTGCAAGCAGCTTAGACATATAATGGAAATTACCGGAATCAATAAACCTTATGCTGTTTCTTAAAAGGTCAAAATCTTTTATGAGCTTTTTTATCTCTTCTACAGCCATGTCATCGCATAGACAATTAGTACCGGGTATCTGCCTGCAACTAATAAAATAAGGGCTTTCAATCTCTCGATAAAAGCCCTCATAATCATATATTCCTGAAAAATCAAATATTGCTACCTTATGTGAATCCAAAATATCTGCTCCTACATTAGTTTTGCAAGATGCATAATAGCATCTGCTGCTAATATCTTATCACCATTTTCTTCTATATGCACCGCATCAGGGTTATTTACCGTCATCAGCTCGGCATATTCCAGTGCATCTCGTCTTATCTCATAAAGGATATTTTCCTGGAAAGAATGAAGCTCAGCAACAATATAGTACTTATCTTTATATTTATATAAAGAAGATTCCTCAATAGGAAGCTTGGATGCAACTTTAGAAAACCTTTTTGCATTATCAAATTTCTCAAACTCAATTAGGTATTTTTCGTGATCTGTAAGCTTCCTTGTGGAAGCCTGAGGTTTATCTATACTACTGTCACTGATAGTTTCTGCATAAACCTTATTTATGGTTTCCGAAACCTCTGACATCATTGCATTAAGGGCAAGTCCTTTTTCTTTCCCGGTTTTGTTCTTAATATCATCTACTCTGTCCTGTGTTATTTCTGAAAGAACAGCGGATGCTGCACTGCGAAGACGGTCGGCAGCCTTTTGGATATCATCATTATTCATCTTTACAGCAAATATGCGCACACTGCCATCATTCATCATGTTACGTGACATCATCATAACTTCAGTCTGAGGGTTGTAATCAAGTCTCTCTCCAACTTCTTTATTTATCTGAGATAAAAATGGAACACTTACTTCAAGACCATTTACAACATCCTCGGGAGTAAGTCCTATTTCTCTAAGCTCTGATGCAGCAATATTACATTCTACTGTTGTACTATTCATTTTAACTATCAACATACAGTCCGGCCTCCTTTCCAAAACCTGTAGTGGTGGGCAATATGTTAATTCGATAATATTATCGAATAAATATACTATACCCTCTTTTATTAGCACTGTCCATAGGTGAGTGCTAATTTTATGAATCCTTAATTATTTTCAGCTGTTATCTCTTAAGTCCTTTTAAAATCTGCAGCATTTCGTCTGAAGTTGTAATAACCTTACTGTTAGCCTGGAAGCCTCGCTGTGTTGTTATCATATTGGTGAATTCCATTGCAAGATCCACACTGCTCATTTCAAGAGTTCCGCTGCTTATATATCCGCCATCAGCGTCAACCTTCTGATACTGAGCTTCACCGGAATTAAGTGTAGTTTGAAATAGATTATCACCTATGGAAGAAAGTCCTGAGGAGTTGGAAAAAATAGCTGTGGCTATAGTTCCAAGCTGCCTTGTCTGTCCATTACTGTATTCAATATGTATTCCGCCATCATTTGCTATAGAGTAGCCTGTCATAGTTCCCACAGGGTAACCTGCATTATTACCGTCAACATCTCCTTTAGTCATTTTTATAGTAGAAGATCCCTTGGTGTTATAATTGGTTGTATCAGAAAAATCCAGCGTAAGTCCCAAAGTAACACTCTTATTTGTATCCGGATCTGTAAAGTTTACAGAAAGTGCTGAGGTTGTTCCTGTTCCTCCGTTTACAGTTGAAAGTGTTCCGTCAGAAGGATCATAAACAAGGCTTATATCTGCCACCGTTGTATTTACAGTCATTGAATCTCCATTGGAATCAAGTATATCTGTAAGACTCAAAGTATAGGTAGTCGGATCCTCATCTCCGCCATCAGTAAGGCTGTATTTAAGGGTATAGGTATCCCCTGCCGCATCATAAACTTCAAGCTTTATAACTTTTCCGTCATCTGATGATATATTGGTGTCATTTTTGTCTATATTACCGCTGACAGTAACAACAGAAGTGGCTTGTCCCGCAAGAGTTTTTGTAGCATCTGTTACAATATCAAGTCTTCCGATTGCACCTGTTGTCTCGGTTCCCGTCCATCCAAGAACATAGTAGCCGTTAGATGATGTAACAAGAGAGCCGTTAGCATCAATATCCAGATTACCATCCCTTGTATAAGCAACCGTTGTTGGATCACCTATATCTTTTTGTACAGTAAAAAATGAATCACCGTTTATCATAAGATCAAGGGTTCTATAAGTTGTCATAGCAGAACCCTGTGCCGATATGTTGGTTTTAATGGCTCCTGTTCTTGTACCAAGACCTACCTGTCTTGCAGAAACAGAACCCTTAACATCCGTAGCGCCCATGGCATTTGACATGGTCTGATATAAAGTATCCTTAAATGTATATGCCTTGGACTTATATCCGGTAGTATTAACATTGGCAATATTATTACCTATTACATCCATTTCCATCTGATGAGTTTTCAGTCCGCTAACACCTGACCACATTGACCTAAGCATAGTGCATTACCTCTTTTCCCATAAACATCCATGTTCAAAACGTCAGCATCCTTGCTCATCATTTTCAGTTCCATAAAAGATGTAAAGTATTTTTACTCAACACCATAAATATCCATAGTTATAGTTATGCAATATTTTTTTCGGACAATTTGTCAAAAAAATTAATAGTAAAAACACAATTTTGTGATAAACTTTCTATTAGTTATTCAGATACAGAGGAGGCAAATATGAGTCAGGAAAAAGTTGATGCGTACAAAAAAGAAAAAAAGGGTCGTAAGCAAAGAATCGAAAAACAGAAAAAGCTTAAGAAACTCGCGAAAATCATCTGCTGCCTTGTTTTGGTAGCTCTTATAGCAGGAATTGGTGGCAGTGTTGCCTACAGTCATTTTACAGCCGATGATTCAGCATCGGAGGCAAGCTCAGAAGTTAGTTCTGATGAGGCAGGTATTGAAGGAAGCATAGTTCTTAATGCCGACGAAGCTGTAAGCACTGACGGTGCTGCAGAAGAAGTTTCTGTTGACGCTGC
>JAILBM010000437.1 GCA_024680925.1 Butyrivibrio sp. | reverse complement strand
ATCGTACTTGGTATAATCTCTATGATTGCAAGGGTATTTGATGCCTTTAACGATCCTATCATGGGTGTAATAGTTGCCAAGACCAAAACAAGATGGGGTAAGTTCAGACCCTGGCTTTTAATCGGAACCATAACCAATGCGATCATTCTGGTAGTAATGTTTTCTGCACCGCCAGCACTGGATGCAGGCGGCCTTGCAGCTTATGCAGCGGTTACATATATTCTTTGGGGTGTAACCTATACAATGATGGATATTCCTTATTGGTCAATGATTCCTGCATTTACCAACGGTGGTAAGGAAAGAGAGGATCTTACAACACTGGCTCGTTCATGCGCAGGTGTAGGATCAGCTATTATTTCAATATTTACTGTTCTTATAGTTGGTAAGCTTGGTACCATGTTTGCAGGTGCCGGGGCTACAGCCAATGAAATTGAACGTGTCGGTTTTAAATATATAGCTATAATTGTTGCAATTCTGTTTATTGTATTCATTGTTATTACATGCCTTAATGTAAAAGAAAAATCTTCTGTTGAAATGAAAACAGCTTCCATAGGAGATATGTTTAAGGCACTTATTGCCAATGATCAGGCTATGACAGTTGTTATTACAATTGTTCTTATAAACACTGCACTTTATGTTACTTCCAATCTGATTATTTATTTCTTTAAATATGATCTTGGTGGCACAAGCTGGAAAGCAAATTACACACTTTTTAATACAGTAGGTGGTGGTGTACAGATTCTTGCCATGATGATGCTTTATCCATTCCTCAGAAGAGTTCTTAAGATGAACAATGTTAAGATCTTTACTACAGGAATCTGCGCTTCAATTATTGGATATATCGTAATGCTTATCCTTGCATCCCTGGGTGTAAATAATCTGGCTCCGCTTCTTATACCGGGAATCATTATTATGGCAGTTGCAGGTGTAAATAACGTTGTTGTAACAGTTTTTCTTGCAAATACAGTAGATTACGGTGAAATCAAAAACGGTCATCGTGAAGAGTCTGTTATCTTCTCAATGCAGACTTTTGTGGTTAAGCTTTCATCAGGTATTGCAATTCTGGTTACATCAATTGCTCTTCAGATTTTCAGTTTGTCCAGTGCAGAGACAACAGCAGCTGAGGAGACTATGGATTTATCCCTTGCAGTAGATGCTGCATCCAAGATAGGTCTTAGAATGGTTATGACACTTATTCCTATTGCATGCCTTCTTGTAGCCTTTATGGTATTTAAGAAAAAATATATTCTTACAGATAATAAGATTGATGAAATAAGTAAAGAGCTTGAAGCTAAACATGCTAAGGGCTGATAAAAAGGGTTTTATTTTTAAATAATGATCAAGGCTTTGGTAATCTGATATAAATTTATTCCTATATCATTTTGCCAAAGCTTTTTTTCTTTTATAATTGGCTTTTTTAGTGTAAACTATATATAGTTGGGAAGACTGATAAAAATAGTGTTTTTTATACTATATCTTGTCAGGGGAGCTTTAAATGACACATACAGCTATTCAAAAAGAGATTCCTCTTTTTCTGGAGGATGAACTGAATAATGCAGAGCTTAGTGAATTTCTTGACCATGTTGAGAATTGTCCTGAATGTAAGGAAGAGCTTACGATTCAGTTTCTGGTACTTGTAGGTATGCAGAAGCTTGAGGATGGTACTACCTTTAATCTTAATGCAGAGCTTTCGGAGCTTTTAAAGGATGCTAAAAAGCGACTTAAGATAAGGACCACTCTTGTGAAGACCAGCATAGTTTTAAGAATACTGGTGGTTATTGCGCTATTTACTGCAACGGCTCTGGCTGTTACTCTTGGTTATTGATTTTTTTTACTTTTTTTACAGGATAGGAAATATAAATTAGTTACGGATTGGAAAACATTATGGAAAACAATTATATGGAAATTGACGGATATGCTTTATTTAATAAGGCTTTTAACGGCATTGCCGATATTACAAATTCCAAGGATGAACATGTAGGTGCTGTCCTTGGCTTTTTTTATCAAATGATAAATATGGCTTATGCCTCTGACATTGAAAAGATACGCATTTTCTTTAAGGATGAAGATTTGGAAAAAGCGAAGGAAGAAAAGCTTCCCTTTGGATATGAAGAGGAACTTTTACTTGTTAAAAGAATCCTTGAAGCCATGGGATTAAAGGATGAAGAGATGAGTCTTTCTGCAAAGTCAGAGCTTGTAAATGAAGCTGTAAGTGAAATTATTGCAGAGCATGAGCTGGATAAGATTGTATCCTGGTGCGGCGGTGAAGGGAACTCTTCTGTTAAGAAGAGTAAGAGATATGTAACCTCAGACTTTAATGAAACAGAAAATATATTTAATGAGGCTTTGAAAAAATGCGGTGGGGCAGAGGATAAATTTGTCGGAATTTTCCTTATTCAGGATGAGGCAAAAAAGGATTCACTGCAGGGAATAGCTCTTTGCTGTGAAGATGAGCTTGTAAATATAGTAAAATGCGAAGGCTTTATTACTGCAGATTATTTATCTCAAAAGCTTCAGATGCTTTCAGATTCCTGCAGGCTGACCACTTTTGATATTAAGAAGAGCTATCATCTTTTTACACCAAAGGAAATTGAAGAGCCTGAGAACAAAAAGGCAGGAAACTTCGATGTGCTTATCGGAGCTTATCTTGTAAATCCTTTAAAAAATGATTATGAACCATGGGATATCGCTAAGGAATACCTTCATACTTCCATAAAGACTTACAGTGAGGCATTTGGAAAAAGTAAGCTTAGCGAAAGTCTTGAGGAAATAGTTCTTGATTATGCTGCGGCTATGGCTCATACCTTTTTTGCGGCAGCGCCTCTTATAGAGAAGGCTCTTAAGGATAATAATATGCTGGAGCTTATGCGCAATGTTGAGATGCCATTGTCCTATATTCTTTATGATATGGAAAGGGTTGGAATAATTGCCAAGAGGGATGAACTTAAGGTTTACAGTGATAATCTTAAGGTGAGAATAGATGCTCTTGAGAAGGACATCATTGATGCTGCGGGAGTTGAATTTAATATTAATTCTCCTAAGCAGTTGGCGGAGGTGTTGTTTGAAAAGCTTCAGCTTCCGGGAGGCAAAAAGACCAAGTCCGGTTATTCCACAGCAGCGGATGTTCTTGAAAAGCTTGCACCTGACCATAAGATTGTAAGAGATGTTCTTGAGTACAGGGGCCTTGCCAAATTAAAGAGTACCTATGCTGACGGTCTTGCAGAATATATAGAGGCTGACGGAAGGATTCATACTAATTTCAATCAGACCATAACCGCCACAGGAAGAATCAGCTCTACAGAGCCTAACCTTCAGAATATTCCTATGAGAACTGAGGAAGGAAGAAGTATAAGAAAGGTCTTTGTACCTAAAGAGGGATATGTTTTTGCAGATGCGGATTATTCTCAGATAGAGCTTAGGATTCTTGCACATATGTCGGGAGATAACGGCCTTATTGAGGCTTATCACGAAGGCAGGGATATTCACAGAATAACAGCTTCAAAGGTGTTTAATACTCCTTTTGAAGAGGTTACAGATCTTCAGAGACGTAATGCCAAAGCAGTTAATTTCGGTATAGTTTATGGTATGAGTACTTTTGGTCTTAGTGAAGACCTTAGTATTTCAAGAGCTGAGGCAAAAGAGTATATGGAGCAGTATTTTGCAACTTATCCCGGTGTTCAGCAGTATCAGGAGCGAGCAATTACTGAGGCTAAGGAAAAGGGCTACGCAGAGACTATTTACGGTAGAAGAAGACCTATGCCGGAATTAAAATCCGGAAATTACATGCAGAGACAGTTTGGCGAGAGAGTTGCCATGAATGCGCCTATTCAGGGAACTGCTGCTGATATAATGAAGATAGCCATGATAAATGTATGGAGAAGGCTCAAAAAGGATAATCTTAAGTCAGAGCTTATTTTACAGATTCACGATGAACTTGTTATAGAGACTGCACCCGATGAGGTGGATGTGGTCAAGAGCCTTTTGGAAAGCGAGATGGAAAATGCCGTATCCCTTAAGGTACCACTTGATGTGGAGTGCCACACAGGAAAAGATTGGTATGAGTCCAAATAATATATTATAAACGGGACGATTTTAGGTGAAGAGATGACTAAGATAATTGGAATAACCGGAGGTGTTGGAGCCGGAAAAAGTCAAATTTTAAAATATATTTCCGATAATTATAATTGTAGAGTAATTTTAGCAGATCAGGTTGCCAATGATATAAAACTTAAGGGCGGCATCTGTTATGAGCCATTGGTGAAGCTTTTGGGAAGTGACGTTCTTGGAGCTGATGGCGAAATTGATAAAAAGAAAATGGCGGCTAAAATATTTATTGACGAAAAATTGCTAAAAAATGTAAATGAAATACTGCATCCTGCCACAATTAGCTATATAATAGAAGTAGTGAACACTGAAAAAAATAAATGTAATTACGATTATTGCTTTATTGAAGCAGCCCTGCTTATTGAGTGTGGTTTTCTGAAAATAGTTGATGAAATGTGGTATATATATGCTGCCGAAGAAGTCAGGAGAAAGCGACTTAAAGAGTCACGAGGATATTCCGACGAAAAGATTGACAGTATTTTACAAAAACAATTATCTGAGGAAGAATTCAGAGCAAATTGCAAGGTTGTTATTGATAATAGCGGTAAACTGGAAGATACCTATAAGCAGATAGATATTGCTTTAAGATAAAGAAATTTCTATAAAGAGGGGACAGTTGTTTATGGCGAGCTTACAGCAGAATGAAGAACACGTTGTTTTTGGCCTGGATATTGGTACTCGAAACGTAATGGGTACTGTAGGCTACATGAAAGATGGAAAGTTTGTAGTTATTGCACAGAATGTTCAAACCCACTCCACCAGGGCAATGCTGGATGGACAGATACATGATATCGGCAAGGTTGGAGCAACCATCAAGGTTGTAAAGGAACACCTGGAAGCTGATACTGACATCAATCTTACAGATGTATGTATAGCAGCTGCCGGTCGTGTACTTAGAACTGTAAAAACATCTTTTGAATATGAATATCCCGATAATCATGAAATAACCGATGAGGATATTTATAATCTTAATTCCAAAGCTGTTGAGCAGGCCTATGCGGATTTCCTTAAGGATGATTCTTCCCAGATGAAGTTTTATCTTGTAGGTTATTCTGTAATGCATTATTATCTGGACGATTATCAGATAGCCAATCTTGAGGGACATAATGCCGGAAAGGTAGGAGTGGAGCTTATTGCTACATTTCTTCCTGATGATTGTGTTGACGGTCTTTATAAGGCATGTGAAAGAGCAGGTCTTCAGGTTGCAAACCTTACTCTCGAGCCTATAGCTGCTATGATGGTTGCTATTCCTGACAGGTTTAGAATGCTTAATCTTGCTCTTATTGATGTAGGTGCAGGTACTTCCGATATCTGTATAACAGATGATGGTACGATCACAGCCTACGGAATGCTTCCCATAGCAGGTGATCATATAACAGAAGCCATAGCCCATCATTGTCTTGTAGACTTTAATACTGCCGATAATATTAAGATTCAGGCCAGTAAGCAGGAAAAAGTCGAGTACATTGATATTATGGGACTTAATAAAGTTATTACCGCCAAGGATCTTGCCAAGGTTATTAAGCCATTGGTGGATGATATGGCTGAGAAAGCTGCCAAACAGATACTTGCTCTTAATGGTGATAAGCCTGTAAGTGCTGTGTTTGTAGTTGGTGGTGGTGGTTGCGTCCCGGGTTACACCCAGGCTATTGCCAGGAATCTCCAGCTTCCTGAAGAAAGAGTAGCCCTTAGAGGTGAAGAGGTTATGAAGGATATCATGTTCCTGACGGAAAATGATATTGAACGTAATTCTCTCATGGTTACACCTCTGGGTATCTGTATCAGTTATTATGAGGAATGCAATAACTTTATCTTTGTTTCCTTTAACGGACAGCAGACCAAGATCTATGATAACGGTAAGCTGGCAATCGTTGATGCCGCAATGCAGGCGGAGTTTCCTAATGAGGATCTGTTCCCTAAACGCGGTACTGAGCTTAAGTATTTTGTAAATGGCGAGGAAAGAGGTTCAAGAGGTGATTTTGGTGAATCGGCCATTATTACCCTTAATGGTAAGAGTGCTGATATTCATTCAAAGATCAGAGCTAATGATATTATAGAAGTAAAGGGTTCTACTGCCGGAGCTCCCGGTAGGGCAGATATTGAGAATATCCCTGAATTTAAAAAGAAATTTAATGTTAATGTAAACGGTAAAAATGTTGAAGCTTCAAGATTTGCTACAGTTAACGGCGAGCCTCAGACAAGATTTTACAATATTCAGCAGGGAGACGATGTTAAGGTTCTGGATTATGATACAGCAGCTCAGATTGCCCAGCTCCTTGATATAGAGCTTACTCCGGAAACTGTTATAGTGGTTAATAATGAAATAGCAACTCCTGATACACCTGTATATGAGAACTTTAAGGTTGAGTTCAAGGCTCAGGAAGATGCAGTTATGGAGTATTATAAGGATTATCCTGAGGCAGAGGAAGAAAGCGAAGAGCCAAAGAGTGAATACGACAAGCTTCCTGATCCCGATCCTGAGGATGTGTATGATGAAAATGCTGAGCCGGAACCTATTAAAAATGTTCTTGCCAGAGATCTTCATATTATAGTGAACAATGATCCTATAACACTTCATGGAAAATCAAGTTATATTTTTGTTGATATTTTTGATGCAATTGACTTTGATTTATCCAAGCCAAATGGTAGAATGATTGTTACAACCTTAAATGGTTCGACACCTGATTATATGCAGCCAATAGGCGAAGGTGACAGAATAGAAGTTTATTGGCAGGAAAGCAAATAAAATTTTTACGCCTCCGTTACACAACAGCAGCGTAGCGGAGGTGAATTTATGTTTGGGAGTTATATATGAAATTAGTTAGTATTGCAAGTGGGAGCAGTGGGAATTGTATTTATGTGGGATCTGAGGCAACTCATATCCTGGTAGATGCGGGAACTAGTTGTAAGAGAATAAAAGAGGGGCTGATGAAGCTTGATTTGTCTCTTTCAGATATTGATGCGATTTTTGTTACCCATGAACACAGTGACCATATAGCAGGCCTGAAAACAATTCTGAAGAAATTTGATATTCCGATTTATGCTACAAACGGAACTCTTTCAGGTATACATTATGCGGATAAAAAAGGAGATATGCCGGAATTTGAAAGTCATGTTGTAAAAGCTGATGAAAAGGTATACATAAAGGACCTTGTTATCAATCCTATGACTATTTCCCATGATGCCCTTGAGCCTGTGGCTTATAGAATCATCTATGGTGATAAAAAAATTGCGGTTGCCACTGATATGGGATGTTATGATGATTATACCGTGGACTGTCTTAAAGGGATGGATGCTCTTTTACTTGAGGCCAACCATGACGTCAGGATGCTTCAGACAGGTCCTTATCCATATCAGCTAAAGAGGAGAATACTTGGAGATAAGGGACATCTTTCCAATGAAAAAAGCGGAGAGCTTTTATGCAAGCTTCTTAATGATAAAATGAAGGGGATTATACTTGGACATCTTAGTAAGGAAAATAATATGCCCGAACTTGCTTATGAAACTGTGAGAGTAGAGATTGAAATGGCAGATAATAAGTATCACGGTAATGACTTTCCTTTATTTGTTGCTCCAAGAAGTGAACTGTCACCGATTATAGAAGTTTAAAAAATAAAACGTACAGTACTTTTGTAATGAAACTTAAGTGCTGTACGTTTTTTTACATAAAAACAAATTGTGAAAAGCTTAGTTCTTTGCCATTGGAAGAAGCACTTACCATACCTTCTCTTGTGAGATAGGTTATGATATTTCTTTCCTCTAAAAGGTCCATCAGTTCTTCGTCTTCAGGTTCATCATCGGAGCTGGTAATAACAGCATAGGATGGATTTATGTATTCCAGTAGACTGTCTGTATTTTTTTCTATTTTGCCGTGGTGAGGAATCTTTATGACATCTGCCTGAATTCCCGGAATTTCAAGTATTTCCTTTATTCGGGCCTTTTCTGCATCTCCTGTAAACAGGAATGAGGTTTCATCATAGGTCATATAAGTAACCAAAGATGAGTCGTTACTGGTGTTGTTGCCATAATCTGTTTCCATTGGCGGATAAACGGTAAAGCTCACATCATCTATCTGGAAGCTTGTTTCTTCACTTACAAGGGTAGGTTCGATACTTTTTTTATCCAGGGATTCATGGTATGCATCTATTTCAGAGGACTCCTTGGCCTCGTAAAAGGTAGTCATGACTTCACCGATTTCGTAATTATCAATAAGATAAGATGCGCCACCTACGTGATCCTTGTCAAAGTGGGTGATGATCATCTTGTCTATTTTGGCATAGCCCTTTAAAGTCATATATTTTTCGACGATTTCATAGGATTCTGCCGTACCTGTATCTATCATAACCAGCTTGTCTTTGATCTCGATTGCAATACAGTCTGCTTTTCCGACGTTTAGAAAATTAACCTTTACCAGCTCTTCATCTGCTGTAGATGAAACCGCGGCGGAATTCTCACTTTGTGAATTGTCGTTAAAGGCGCATCCTGAAAGGCAAGAGAGAGTTAAGACAATGGCTATGATTTTATAGAAAAAAGATTTCATATTAAACCTCTCATTAAGAAACTTATTCAATTATAACCAATATTCAAATATACATCAATATTCTGACAGATTATATAAGCAATTGCTTTTTGTACTAATAATGGTATATAGTAACATAGTAATAAATTTCTATAAAAGATGGGAGACTATTATGAACAAAGCTATTATTACTGTAGTCGGCAAGGATACAGTTGGTATCATTGCAAAAATCTGTACTTATCTTGCAGAGCACAAGATCAACATTCTTGATATTTCACAGACAATTGTTTCAGGTTATTTTAATATGATGATGATCGTTGATCTATCAGAGGCAAAGGGTGATTTTAAGGTCATCGCTGATGAACTTGATGAGCTTGGCAAGGAAATCGGTGTAATTGTTAAATGTCAGAGAGAAGACATTTTTGATTCCATGCACAGAATCTGATTTCGAGATATCTTTTTATAAGGAGATTTAATAATGATTAATTTTTCAGAGGTTTCTGAAACTAATGAAATGATCGAGAAGGAAAACCTTGACGTAAGAACCATCACCATGGGTATCAGCCTTCTTGATTGTATAGATTCAAACGTAGATAAGCTTTGTGACAATATTTATAATAAGATTTACAATTCAGCCAAGGACTTGGTAAAAACAGGTGATGATATTGCGGCAGAATATGGAATACCTGTAGTTAATAA
>JAILBM010000379.1 GCA_024680925.1 Butyrivibrio sp. | reverse complement strand
ATATTACATCAGGTATGCTTACGCTCTCTACATTTGTACATTCTGCCAATACCCCTGAAGCATAGGAAACAGAATTAGGGATTTTAACATTGGTAATGGTTTTGTTATTTCTTAATGCACTTGAACTGATAGATTTTACCTTTATTCCGGAGCCGGTTTTGGTAGGTATGCAAACAGCACCGCCTTCACCTGTATAGCCGGTTACTACTGCATATTTTTCACCCTCTGACTCTTCAATTGTAAATTCAAAACCATCTGTGGAATATTCTATATCATCTTCAACGACATGCTCACCCTCAATAGTTTCCACATCCCATGGATTATAGCCTTGTATATATTCATAATTTGCATATAGGGTAAGGTCATTTGAAGGCATAATATCCTTATCAAAATCCCAGATTGTTGTATACTCATTGTCCTTACACCAGTTTATGAATTTATAATCCTGCTTTTTGGCGCCGTCTATTTCAGGAACTAAAGAGCCTTCAACTACTACCTTTTTGTCATTTTTTATGCCATCAAGTCCGTAATCATAAGTTACAGTATAGGCATTGGCCCATTTGGCATATAGAATCATACTTTCATAGACTTTATCTTTGGCAAAGTCCCATTTTTCAGTATAATTCTTATCCTTATACCATCCCTGTATTCCATTTCCTTTATTATCAAAGATAGCTTCCGGTTCAGTAAGCTTGCCACCTTCTGCAACGGATTGATCGTTGACGGGATAAAGAATTTTACCGGTACTAAACATTACAGTATATTTTTTTACAGAAATAGTTTTATAAGCCTTAACAACATTTAAAGGAGTGATAGATCTGGTCCACTCAAGTTTCAGGAATTTAATGGTTACAGAGGAATTCATAGAATAATATTTCGATATGGTAGCTTCAGCTCCGTCTCCTTCATAGCTGTTGGCAATCTCATAAATAATACCTTTTCCTACAGTTGCTCCGGCTGTAACAATTTTACCAATTGCTGAAAATTCAAGCCCTGCACTTATGCCAAATTTGGCAGTAACAGAAACCTCCACTGAAGTATCACAAAGATCATAGGAGAAAAATGGTTTTAATCCATTGTTGACATATCTGACTCCAAATTCTGCACTGGCAGAATAGCTGATGGAAATACTACCATCAACTTCAAGGACCATCTTTATTACAAAATAGATGGTTTCAAGACCTGTAGTTTGTACAGGACATTTAACAAGAGGTATTTCCTTTTTGGCCTTTCCGTTGATACTTCCGGAAAGTTCATATTTTAATGAGTTTGAAAGTTCAAACTTATCAATTTTGGCCTTAGCGAAGTTGATATCTACATTTACACTTGAAGTAAAGGAAATAGTACTTTCAGCTTCCCAATCTATTGAAAGCTTCTGATTACTTCCAATTTCCTTTTCAAAAATGGTTCCTGATACAGAAAATGAACTTTCTTTTGAGGCACTAAAACTAAATGACCCAAGACCATTTAAATATAATGATCCATCATCATTTAATTCCATATCGTCTGTAGTATATTCTTCATAGTATCCGTCGTTATCTGAGTCGTTGTAAAAAACAGCATTTTCCCAATCAGGAAGAAGGTCGCTTTCATTGATAACAAGACGATCAAGTACTTCTGCACCTAAGGCTCTTTCACAATAAATAATTACAGTATTGCCGTTGTCCTGCTTTGAAACAACTTTAAAGGCATCACCATTTGGAAGTTCTTCAGAAGGAGGCAAATAGAAAACGCAACCCTCAGATAAATAAGAAGCCTCTAATCTGTTCATTTCTATTTCCAGCTCTGAAAGCATAGAATAGCTTGCACGGTATATTTCAGTTAAATCAAGAGCACCTTCTGCAAAATCAAGCTCGGATAGATTTTCATATTTAAAATTATTATCTTTGGCATATTTTAAAGCATAGGCTCCAAAGTAAGCTTTAATTGTTACATCACTATTAAAAACGTCACTACCTATAGTTTTAATATAAAAGGGGATGGAAACAGATGAAAGATTATTAAGATCAGAAAATGCATTATCTTCAATTGCCACAACAAAGTATTTATTTAGTTTTTTGGGTACTGAAAGAGAGGCTATATCTGTATCGGCATAACCTGTTATATGAGCATATCCTTCATCATCAAGATAATATGACCATTTACCTGTTTTATGTATTTCCTTACCGGAATTTACCTTTAAATCTGCTGATGAAGCACTGTTTGAGGCATTTGCATTTGATTCGTCAAGGCTTGAATAAAGTGACGCAGCATCATTTGAAATATCTGAGGCTCCCGAAGAGGCATTATTTGAAGAATCATCTCCCGAATAATCTTCTGCTGAAGCATCCCCAGAAGAAGTCGTATCTGAATTATCTGATGAATCACTACTATTTGTGTCATCACCTAAATCACTATTATCAGAATCAGAAGATGAAGAACCATCAGCTATATCATCTTCATTTCCGGCTTCTCCGCTACCTGCTGAAGCATTATCATCAGAGACTTCATTAGATGTATCCTCAGATGAAGCCGATTCATTTGATTCGAAATTGGAATTTTCTTCTTGTGAAGAATCGGTATCATGTGACTTTAAATCCTGACTATCAGAATCTGTAGAGCTTTCAATTTCAGAAAGCTGGTCCATCAGACCATTATAATCCATTAAACTGTCTGAAGAATTTAAATTCACTAAATCTTTTTGAGATAATTGTCCGGCGGCATTGTTACCTGCTATAGCCGTAACTGAACCAGAAGTGAAGGTTAAGATAAATGCCAGTATGAAACTGACACCCCTGAAACAAATTTTTTTCATCATTTTCCCCCGTAAAACAACAATTTTTTCGCATTAATTATGAACTAAAAATCGTTTTACGTAAAGAAAAAATTAATATTTAATTTATATTTATTTTATATTCAATTGCCAAATTTATTCAAATCTATGCTCTCTTACGTATTCAGCTTTTTCAATAATCTTTTGGGCCCAATCGTCATCCTGAGCATCTAGCTGAAATACATCAAAACCATAGGTTTTACCATAGGTAGCAACCACAGCTTCATCGTCTATATGAAGAGAAATATGATAAAAGCTGGGAAGCTTTGTTGGCATTGGATAGTTATGTCCCTTTTGAACCTCATCTTCATGTCGCTGACCGTTTACAATACCGTCAAACTTTATGCCATAGTGTTTGAAATAAGATTTAATATATTTTGTAGACCTATAGGATGTGGTATAAACCCATACCTCAAACCCCAGCTCCTGAAGCTTTGGGATAAGCATTTTCGTACCGTATCTTAGATTTTCAATAAATATTTTATTTAAAGGAAACTTGAAGGGTTCCTCAATTTTATGAGTCATAGGTGATACAAAAAGTACCTCATCCAGATCAAAAGAAACCCTCATTTTCTTTATGCTATCCCCATTATTGTTTATCAGTGACATATTGCTCCCCTCATCATTATATTACTGACTATCCTTATTGTTTTAAGCGTTCTTTTAATTTATTGGCAACCTGATTGGCCCATTCATTTCCTGATGATACTTCGATAATATCATAATCCTTGGTGTTTACATCAACCCAGGTAACACTCTCTGTATCTATGTGTGTTAATACTTTGTACTTCTTCTTAAAGGATTCAAATAAACTACCGGGCTTTTTCTTGGATTTAACACCATTGATTATGCCGGTAACGTGAATATTATGAAATCCTAAAAGAGCTTTAATATGCTCTGCAGAATGATAACTTCCCGTATATACCCATACATCAAATCCCTTATGCTGAAGCTCTTTTATAAGTTCCGAGGAATTTTTTCTGATAAATCCGGGATAAAATAATTTTAATGGAAAAATCAGTTCTCTTCCCGTTTCATTTCCATCACACATAAGAACTTCATCTAAATCAATGGCGGCACAATATATATTATTGGATTTCTCTATAGCATTTTTTATATCCTGAGGCTGAGTAACATTAACTATGTCAACACCTACCTTCATATCCTTATAACGGCTTGCTGCTAGCCATCTGTGATGACCGTTCAAAATCATATATCCGCCGACAGACATTTTTTCAACTACAATTCTTTCCAGTGGTTCAGCTCCGGGATGCCTTTTGATATTTTCTATCATTTCAAAATAATTTTTTACGATAGTATAATTAGGTCCAATTTCAGGGTCTGAAAATTCATCCACAGGATTAGGATGTAAATCAGCTGCAGGAACTTTATGAATTAGAAGCCTCTCCCAAAGGGCAGCTTTAACAGGATGACTGATACCATCATAATTTTTCAGATCATCCAAGACCTTTTTCTGATATTCGTTGGTAATTTGTGGCATATATGTGCTCCTATTAATTCTATTTGTGAATAAACCTCTTTAGAATATTATAATACAAAAAAACAGAGTCTACGTAAAAGCATAGACTCTGTATCTAAATTTTATATGTATTTTATAAAGTACAATTTTTACCTGGATCCTTTATCATAAGGAATACCTTCAGCCTTAGGTGCCTGTGATTTCTTAGATGTAAATATAAGAACGATCATTGTAACTATATAAGGAAGCATCTGGTAAAGTGAAGATTTATCCTTGAGACCCTCAAATTTTGGCAGGAAAGGTATAGATGAATTATAAGCTGCAACCACCTTAAATAAGGCAAAAAATACAGCGCTTCCCAAAATCTGTACAGGCTTCCAGTTACCAAATATCATAACCGCCAAAGCAAGGAAACCATATCCTCCAACACTGGAATTAAATCCGCTACCTACAGCAATTGTATAGGAAATTCCACCTACTCCGGCAAGAAATCCGGAAATAAGAACTCCTGCATAACGCATCTTATAGACATTAATACCTACTGAATCTGCAGCCTGAGGATGTTCACCACAGGCACGAAGCCTTAAACCGAATTTTGTCTTATACATTACAAACCATGCTATAAAGAACAGAACAATGGCAATTGGTGTAGTCAGATATAAATACTTAAAAAACAGTGCATTTAAAAATGGACTGTCAAGTTCAAGCCCAAAGTAGTCCTGGGTAATTCTGATCCAGCTTGGAATCTGAATGGTTGTAATACCTTGTCCCTGAATAGCCCAGGTTACAACTACTGCAAAAGCAGGTGCAAAAATATTAAGAGCTGTACCACCGATAGTCTGATCAGCCTTTAGGTTAATAGCCGCAAAGGCAAGTAAAATCGAAAAGATCATTCCTGTAATACCTGCAATAATAACTGCTATAAACATACAAAGCTGAGGATGCAATTGCCCAAGACCGTTCTGGTCAAATATCTGAAGTGTAAAGCAGGCGCAAAGAGCACCAATAACCATAATACCTTCAAGAGCAATATTTATAACTCCGGAATGCTCTGAATACATTCCGCCAAGGGCTACCAGCATAAGAGGAACTGCAAATACAATTGTAAGACTTAAAATATTAGCAAATATTACCATTATTTTGCACTCTCCTTTCCTGCAGATTTCTTAGTCAGTACCTTCAGCAATACACCTCTCATAAGAAGCGCAAAGGCAGCAAGGTAAATAATAACAGCTATGACAATGTCAGTTGCCTCTGAAGAGAAGTTAGGCTGCATTGCGGAGCCGCCAACTTCAATATAACTGATGAAAAGGGAACTGAATATTGTACCTATTGGATTGGAGTTGGCAAGTAAAGCTACCGGAATACCATTAAAGCCCATTCCCAAAATAGATTTTTCCAAAACGTACTGAATAGTTCCCGCAAGGTAATAAATACCACCGCCAAGACCTGATAAAGCACCTGAAATAATCATGGAAAGTACAATATTTCTGTTGGAATTGATTCCGGCATATCTGGCTGCATCCTTATTTAAACCACAGGCTTTAAGCTCATAACCAAAGGTTGTTTTCTCAAGAATGAACCAGATAAGTACTGCAACAATAATTGCTATAAAAAAGCTTATATTTATCCAGCTGGAATTGCCAAAAAGCTTATCCAGACCAGCTTTTGGAATAATAGCTGAAGGATTGGCCTTAGATAGAGCCGCACTTCTGTCTGAGTTTGAAGCGCCCCAGGCTGAAGCAAGAAGTATAGGCATATTTGCCATTAAAAGATTGACCAAAAACATGGCAATCCAGTTAAACATAATGGAAGTAATAACTTCATTAACATTAAATAATGCTTTGAAAAGTCCCGGGAATATTCCCCATATACCGCCACCTACAACAGACAGCAAAAGGCATGCCCACCAGGGAAGCTGAAGTGCTATGGCACCTATAAGAGCAAAGAAAGCACCCATTGTATACTGTCCTGAAGCACCGATATTGAAAAGACCTGTTTTAAAAGCAAAACCAACAGACAAACCGCAAAGCATTAACGGTGCTGCCTGATAGAGGGTCTTTCCGAACTGATCCAAGGATTTAAATCCGGTTGTAAGCATTGCTGTCATTCCAATGCCGGCTTTTGAAGGATTTAAAATAAGTAGTAATATAAATCCGAATAACAGACCTACAATAACAGAAATTACTGAGGCCAATATGCTTATGAATGTAGGATTATTTAAAAATGACTTTTTTTCTTTCATTTCACAGCCTCTTTTCCTGTAATAGTATCGTTTTGCTTTTT
>JAILBM010000349.1 GCA_024680925.1 Butyrivibrio sp. | reverse complement strand
TCAGCTACATATTCAATAAATGAAAGCACAGGGCTTCTGACTATCACATGGACAGAAAGTGATCAATATGATAAGAATTCAAATTTCAGCTATGCTACATCAGTAAATAATAGTTATTATTATAACAGCACAACAGGACTTGGATACAGGGTACCACTTAATAAAACAAATGTTGAAAGCGGTTCACTTTCAGAGTACGACAAACAGGCATTTACACAAGTGTTTAAAAATTCAGGAGGTACTGCACCCACTATAGATGATGATCATCTGTATTCCTTTGATGGAACAACTCTTACCTTATCTGATAAGGTCGATCTTGCAACAAAAGATGCTGAACCGGTGTCAATATCAGAATTAAGCACATATGCAGCTAATTTTACAGCATCTGGGTCATATGGTGATCTTGCTACTGTTCTTAGTAATACAGCAGATCCGGCTTATTATACATTTGATGGTACTAATCTTGTTGTTAAGGAAAACTTTGTAGTATCAGAAAAAGATATTGCTAAAAGAGTTAATTTTGCAGGAAGCAGTAATATTGAGGACGCTTCATATGTTACTAACAAAGTATATAGTATTGATGACCTTGACAGTGCAATAAGTGCTGCTGGAAAGACTTCGATACTTCAGGATTACTATGGCTCTGCCTATGATGGCACTCAGACTATTGATGATTTTATAGCTGCTAGTGGATACAGAAATTTTGCTGTAAAAGAGCTTACGGGTACTTATGCGATACTTTTCTATAGTAATACTCCTACAAATACAGTAGGAGAAAAAATATACGAAGGTAGCGTGGCAACTGAGTCTTATACAGCTGATACAGCTACATACCCAAAAACTACTTCTGACAAGTTTTCAGGCATGTGGTATAGCAGTACACTAGGTTATGACTATATGGTAAGGGATGATCAAAGAAAAATAGCCGATTTCTCAGAACAGATGCTGACATCCATTTCCAAGATGACTGCTGCGGATATTGCAAAATATGCTGACGCTACTAATTCGGTTAAGTTCAATAACTCTAAGGTGATTGTTGATGTAACAAAGAATGATACCATAGAAGCAAGTCAGGCTGATGCGGTAGTATATCCGAGCTATAATCAGGAAAATAATAATTTTGACTTCCTGACCAAGAATCCTCAGACAATATGGACCGTTCCTGCAGAAGATATGAAAGGGAATATTACAGATCTTTTAAGTGCTTCATCAGGTAAATACAAGAACCTCCTTAATACTGTATATGGAATCACAGATGCAGATGCACGTGCGTATGGCACTGACGGAAGCTATGTTATCAATAATGACGGAACAATCACTCTTTCAACTGGTGATAAGACTGTGAATCTGTTGTTTGACGCAGCAAATGGCTCGCTTACATCTGCCAATGGGGCAGGTAATGGTCTTGTTGATATATTGTTTAAACAGGAGATTCCAGGTCTTGAAGCATTTGGTTATCAACAGGGTGCGAATGACGACGGCGTTCCGGGACATCTTACTGTTGACTTTTCAACAGTAACAAACTATAACACATCAGGTTCATCTACAATAAAGGCGGTTAAGGGTGACAAAAAGAGTCTCAACACAGGTAGAGCAGTGGGTGAGATGAATGGTGTCAATGTATCAACTGACGGACAGATTTATGCTACATACTCTAATGGCCAGACCAAGCTTCTTGGACAGATCGCATCAGCTCAATTTGCTAATGCATCTGGTCTTTCAAAGGAAGGTGACAACCTGTATGCTTCAACTCTTAACTCTGGAGAAGCAACTGTTCAGGATATCACAACAGACGGTGGTTACATGAACACTGGAGTACTCGAAATGTAAAACGTCGACCTTCAAAGAGAGTTTACAGAGATGATCACAACACAGCCTGGTTTCCAGGCAAACAGCCGTATCATCACAGTATCAGATACACTTCTTGAGGAACTCACCAACCTTAAGAGATAATATTTAAAAAGATAGTAAAGGCAAATCCATCAAATCAAATTCCCAGGACCTGTGTCCTGGGAATTTTTTTGAATTAATACATAAAAAATTTATTCAATTAATACTGTATTCCACAGCAAAAAGTGTTACAATAAGTTAGATACCACAATATCTAGTATTATGCCTATTTATATGTTGTGGTATATCAAGGATGAGTTGGTGGGGGAATAAGGACATCTTCAATTAAATTTCAAATTGAAATCCCCAAAATGAAATTATGCTCCAATTATGTCTAAAATGTGAACAGTTTTAGCGGTTTTTAGCATGCAAAAGTGTTAAAATTAGGGTATGCAGAAATTTAATTTCAAACGCCGCTGAAAAAATTAGAAATTTTGAAATTTTCAAATATAAAAAGGGGGAAATGTTGTGGATATTGCTTCATTACTTGGAGTGGGACTGTGTTTCGTCTTTATGATCCTCAGTATTGTATTTAGTGCCGGTATTGGAGGCGTTAAATACTTCGTGGATGCTCCGTCAATGATGATCACCTTTGGTGGTGCCTTCATGGCGGTTTTGGGTTCTCGAAGCATGCAGAGTTTCATCAACGGTCTTAAGTCATATACGCTGATTTTCAAGATGCCTTCTGATGATACCAAGTCTGTGATCAAGAGCATCATTGATCTTTCCAACACAGCCAGAAAAGAAGGACTTCTTGCATTGGAAGAAGCTGCAAGCGGACTGGAAGATCCTTTCATGAAAAAAGGAGTAATG
>JAILBM010000328.1 GCA_024680925.1 Butyrivibrio sp. | reverse complement strand
CCAAAACCTTCTTCTTCAATTCAGGTTCATTGGATTTATTAACTCTTTCTATCGCCTTGCCTTTATCTTTCTCTTCGCAAATTTTTTGAACATAAGACTCTACTACAGAAAGCAATTTTGCAGATCTATTTGCCCACTCGTATACAACTGCCCCGCATTCAACTCTAATCTTTGTAAATAATGCATCTTCGTATTCAACGAAATAAGATTGATACTTGTCGCCAATTTCTTCAAAAAATTTTTCCTTAATGAAGTTTGTGTCCATCAAATATGACATATCATTATTTTTGAAATAATTTAATGCATTGATCACTTCCTGGGGAATAACCTGATTATGATTATTTATTTTATATACGCATTCCACGTGACTTAATAACTCCGGACGTACAACCCACTGGATGGGTACGTTATAGTATTTGCACCAATCTTCAACAGTTGAAAATCCGCTAATCTCTTTCCATTCTTTTGTCAGATCACTCTTGGCCCGCTCATTTCGAAGATTTTCAAGTGGTCTGCTAATATGATCTTTAAATACTGGCACACTGGTTTCGTAATCCCATTCTCTTATCTGGCTAAACACAGTCGCCAAATCATCCCCTGTACACTCCACACCAAGACCTTTTATATATGCAGCAAGTAATACTTTTGGGCTACTTATACTATCCCATGCGTTCTTACCATATTTATCGATGTTATCGATAAGTGAGTCTCTTTCTTCTTTAGGAATAGTCTGCCAATTATCTTTGCACACCCTATGCATAGCTTGCATAGCTTGGATCCACTCATATCCCATTGACTCTATAACAGTCCCTGGAACTTTCATGCTTTCAAAGCAATTTCTTAACGTATTTATATGCTTAATCAATGTTTTTTCTTTTACATCAATAGCATTATTTAGTACGCTAACCAGATGATATTCAGCCGTGAGATCATCAATCTTTTCGGATACCTGCTCTTCTGTCCAGGTATCAATGTTTGCTTGCATCACTTTTTTTAGACTGTCAAAAAGATTATTATCATTCAATTGTAAATCATCCATAAGTGAAGCAAGCGTTTCCGACTGAATACGGATAAAATTCTTAAATGCATCATATCTCGTTTTTTCATTCCCCAAGATTTCCTCGAGGGTTTTCCGTTGTCTTCCTTTCCCTGTAAAAGCTTTAACAACGGACGTCATCACCTCTTCCTGGTCATCATCTGGACAATTCTGTGTAAATCTAAAGAATCCATCTAACGCTTCATCGCATACTGCTTTTGCAGCTGGTCCGCCCATTTCAGACTCAGGAACATATTTCATAGCCCAAAGAGGCACACCATATGATGTCACTTTTGCACACAACGAATAACGCGCTTTCTGTTCATTGGGCACTTCGTTATCTTTAAATCCAAATATACTCTTAAGATACTGCTTAAAGCTCTGCCATATCTCTGACCCAGAAGACAGAGTATGATTAATCGCCTTATCTGTACAAATGGTAATAACCATTTTTGAAAGATATTTATCTGTAAGGACTGATGGATTTGACTCGTTATCAACCCAGTTAAATTCACTATCTTTCCAATATCTAAAAACAAATCCAAGTAAATATGCACATAGCATATTATTGTAATATCCAAAAGGAGGCCTCTGAAGTTCGCTCCATAAATCATCTAATCGTATCTTTGCTCCCTGCGTCATTTTCCCATGAATATTTTTTGCCAAAGCGGCTACCGCATTTGCCGCAGGTGAACCAGCTATCACTTCCAATTCATTAATCGTTTTACAGTCCCAAGCTTTTGTCTTCTTCAGATTGTCAGCAATATGTATCATCTGTGAATTTGGCTTATTGGCATTCAAATTAACCCCAGCCAATGCAAAGCTTTCTTGGGCCTTCTTATAAATTGTCGGAAGATTATCTATGGTTTCTGGGGCATAAGGGAAAATTTTGAGAAGCATCTCCTTCCTGATACGCTTCTTTAAATCATCCTTCCCAAACACAGATTGAAACACTCTGTCTCCAATGTAAAGAGAAAGGGGACCACTCGTAGCGACAGCCGTCCATTCTGCCAACAGAGTTTTCATTTCATCGTCATATTTGTCAGCGGAGCCTTCACTTCCGTCCTCATTAGCCAACTCGTAATGTGTCTTAGCTCGATACCAATCATCAAGGTTGTCATCTGTTAGTGGTTCTTTTATAATACAAAAGGCAACTCTGCCAGTTTTATCATTTAATAAACATTCTTTTACACGTACCTCAGCTGCAGCTAGATGGCTTGCTTCAGACAAAACAACAGCAATTACACCCAATTTATAACAGCTTCTTTCCAGTTCTGTGGCAACTTCTGCATATCTGGTAGATATAGATGGTTTTTCCTCGGAACAAACTGCAATTGCCATTCTGTTATATGTTTCATCCGTATTTTTGGCCCATATATTTTCCTCAATATACTTGGAATACGCCCCACCCTTATTGAATAGCATATAACGGGTATTGGCCTTCTTTATAGACTCAAGACGAATATCGAACTTTTCTA
>JAILBM010000214.1 GCA_024680925.1 Butyrivibrio sp. | reverse complement strand
GATTCCGGATCAGACACAGCCTGATGAGGAGCTGAAAAGTCACTTATATAAACAATTCGATTCACTTAGGGATCTGCTTACAATTTTTTAGATAATATATAAAAAGACGTCTAATCTGGTATTATGTTTTTTAATCGAATTGGATATTTTTATAATACCACTCTTGAAGTACTATTTAAAAAACACTTTAAGAGGAGATTAGACATGGAAAACACAACTCAATCATTTACCACATCACATTCTGGACGCACTTCATCGGACTCCGTCAAAAAAATGACTTTTACGGCAATGTTTATGGCTCTTACAATTGTATTAAGTTCATTTGGAATACCTGTACCGGGAGGTCATCTGTATCTATGTGATATAGTGATCTGCACAGCATCGTTACTTCTTAGCCCCGGCTATGCATTTGTAGCTGCCGGTATAGGTTCATTTCTTGGAGATATGCTCTTTTACCCAGCTCCAATGTTTGTTTCTCTGGTAACTCATGGAATACAGGCAGTTGTTATTTCTCTGATAGCCCATAGTACTTTCAAAAACAACACCAAAATAGGCTCCGTAATTGCTGTACTTGTAGGTGCAGTAATCATGGTAATAGGTTACACCCTTGGAAAAACATACGTATACAGCACTTTCGAATATGCCATGATAAAACTTCCCTACGAAATTGCCCAGGCACTTCTCGGAGCTTTTGGCGGTGTTTTAATAAATCATTATTTAGGACTAAAATCCATATACAACAAATGGATGAACAAATAATTATTCTGAGGCTTTTTAAATCATTTCCTCAGGATGAAATACCTCATCAAAGCGTTCTTCTGTTAAAAGTCCAAGTCCTATGCAGGCTTCTTTTAAAGAGATATTCTCTTCAAATGCCTTGTGGGCACATTTTGCAGCATTCTCATATCCGATATAAGGATTTAAAGCTGTTACAAGCATGAGAGAATTGTAAAGATTATCATGCATCTTATCTTTATTGGCTGTAATTCCCACCACACAATTTTTGTTAAATGACACAATGGACTCTGACAGAAGGCGCACTGACTGAGTAAAATTATATGCAATAACAGGAAGAAAAACATTCAGTTCAAAGTTACCCTGGGAAGCAGCAATACTGATTGCAGTATCATTTCCCATAACCTGAACAGCAACCATGGTGACCTGCTCGCACTGAGTCGGATTAACCTTTCCCGGCATAATTGAGCTTCCGGGTTCATTTGCAGGTATTGTGATTTCTCCAAGACCGCAACGAGGACCGCTGGCCAGCCATCTAATATCATTGGCAATTTTCATCATATCAGCAGCCAATGCTTTCACCGCACTATGGGCAAATACAACCTCATCTCTTGAACTTAAGGCATGGAATTTATTTTCAGCTGTGACAAAATCTGTTCCGGCAAATTCTGCAACCTTTGCTGCAACCTCTTTATCAAAACCTTCAGGAGCATTTAGTCCTGTTCCTACAGCTGTTCCGCCAAGAGCAAGTTCTTTCATAGGCTTTACGGAAAGCTTTAATAATTCAATATCTTTTTCTATAGAACTTCTCCAACCACTGATTTCCTGAGAAAACGAAATAGGAACCGCATCCTGAAGATGTGTACGACCACTTTTTACAATTCCCTCATTTTCTGCTTCAAGCCTTGTAAATACCTTAACTAGTTCCTGTGCTGCAGGAATTAATTTTTGTTCAATTCCAAGGACTGCAGCAATGTGAAGAGCTGTCGGGAAGGTATCATTTGATGACTGGCTCATATTAACATCATCATTTGGATGAAGTATTTTTTGACCTGCTATCTCGTTGCCTCTATTGGCAACTACTTCATTAACATTCATATTAGACTGGGTTCCTGAGCCTGTCTGCCAGACTACCAGCGGAAAATGCTCCCAAAGTTTTCCTTCTGTTATATCATCACATGCCTTTGAAATTGCTTCATATTTCTGGTCTGTCATTCTCTGAGGTACAATCTTATGATTGGCTGCAGCTGCTGCCTTTTTCAGTATTCCAAAAGC
>JAILBM010000292.1 GCA_024680925.1 Butyrivibrio sp. | reverse complement strand
TGCTCGAGGCAGTAAGGCAAAAGGGAGATGGCGTCAGATAAGATAGAGACTAGTTACGTGGCGACCGAGAGGTGGTTCTTGAGGCGGTAAAGCAAGATGGATATGCTTTAAATTATGCCAGTGAGGAGCTGCGTGGAGACAAGGAAGTTGTGCTCGAGGCAGTAAGGCAAAAGGGAGATTCTTTGAGATATGCTAGTGAGAAGCTACGTGGCGACAGAGAGGTGGTTCTTGAGGCGGTAAAGTACGGTGGCCACGCGTTGGTTTATGCCAGCAAAGAACTACAAAATGATAAGCATATCTTGGATGGCTTAAATATGCAAGATATTGATTATTTTATCAAAAATAGGGAAAGAATGTGAGATATTAGAGGACTATGATAAAGCTCTTAATATATTTAAAAGTCAGAACGAGATAGCTAGGGAAGTGTATCATAGCGATCGAGCAAAGGGATATTCACATGTAGTAGAATCATATAAGAATCTAATTCGAGTATATGATAATAATGGTGATATACCGAATACTAAGGAAATAAAAAAAGAGCTAAGATTATTTAAACAAAAAGAAAAAGACTTACGAAAAGGATGATATTATAAATGTATTTAATCATCGGACTATAATGGTTTTCTGCTGAACATTATAGAGATCAACAGAAAGATGATTATTTGTTCAATCGAAATGTATAATTTGTGGAATAAACATAATAATATAGGGGTAAAATGAATTTGAATCCTAATTCATTAGATACATGCGCTATTGAAAAAGAAATAAGGGATTGTTTCTTTGTTAATGATAATAGTTTTATGGGTCTTAAACCGGAACAGGAACGGACAATAAAAGACATCATGACAAGCTACCTTCAGAAAGCTGATGGGAGGCCTGGAAATGATGTCTTTTTGCGTCTGGGGACCGGTGGTGGTAAGACGCTGTGTTACTGGTATCCTGCACTGAAGATGGATGGGGTAACTATTGTCATAACACCGCTTGTTCAGCTAATTTATGATCAGGTATTGAGTTTTAACCGGAGAATGAAAAGCGCGGGAAAGGCATTCAGGGCAATTGCATACCGGTCGGATGAGGAGCTGAAGGAAGATGCTAAAGCCATAGATTTTAAGGATGAACAGAATGACGAAGAAGCCATATATATGTCTCTTGCCCAAAAACGAAGGTTTATCGCAGAAGGTAAATATAAAATAGTTTATGTGTCCCCAGAGAGTCTGAGCAGGCCCGGAAACATTAATTTTTTCAAGAACCTTCGTGAGATCAGCATGATTGTGGTAGATGAATGTCATTGTATAACACAGTGGGGATATGACTTCAGGAGGAGTTATTTAAGAATTCCTGCTTTTGTTAGGACAGTACGCAAGGAGCAGCTTCCGTTACTTGCTGCATTTACAGCTACTGCATGTGCGGCAGTTTGTGATGATGTGGTAAATAATTTGGGACTGCATCTGGAGAACAGAAAATACAGACCATTAACTGTTGATAAAGAAAATCTTGAGCTTTCAATAGTAAATCTGGGAACTACAAATCTTGCCAGGAAAAATATGCTTAGCGAGATGAAGAGATATTTCTCTGACAATAACAGAAAGGTTGTTTTTCGATGCGATGACGAAGATGTGAGCAAGCGGCTATACAGACTGTTCAGGAATAAGTATATAGATACAGGCATAGTAGATAAGAATAAGGTGTTCATTTATAAGAGCCGGGAAAAGAGTTTTGTTGGAACGAAAAAAATTAGAGAAGATTGGGAATACGTTTTTTGTGGTAAAATACGGCCATTGGAGATCAGATATGTCCCGGCCTACGATTGTTATGTGAAAGAAAATAAGGAAGCAAAGATTATTGATGAAATCGATACATGGAGGGATAAAGAAAAAGGATACTACATTTTACTTGAAGATAGAGAGGCAAGAGACAAGATATGTTCCGAAATAGACGAATACTGCCATAATTTTTGGAAAAACAGTAATGAGCTTGCCGAACGGGTGAAGTGGAATAAGAAAAATATATATTATAAAGCGAGCAAAACAGAAGAGGATGAATTTGGAGGCACAATAAAAGAGTTTAAAGATAAAGCTAAAGGCAATTATTCTATTCAGGCCAGAAAACCGGAAGGGAATAATACTGCAGTCATAAATTTTATCAAAGAGCATTATGCCAAAAACTGGGATGAACTAACTTTGCTGGAAAAGTATGACAATAAGGAAAAGTTTGATTTTACAAAAATATCACTTGCAGGAGCTCAAAAAAGATTAAATGAATTAATTATTCAGTCTGAGAATAATCAGGCTTACCTGATACAATGCAGAAATGAAGAATTTAAGGATGAACTTCGAAAATGGTTGGATGAAAATTACGAAGATGCCGGAAAAATCATCCTTTACGTGGATAATAAAGGTATTGTTTTCTGTTCAAAGAAAAGAGATGTTGAAAAGCTTTACGAGCGTTTGATCAATAAAGGTTTTAATGCTGCAAAGTATTATGCCGATTCCGGTGAGAACAGTATAGGTTTTTTCACTAAGGATATAGCAGATGGTGGCGCTACAGTGCTCGTTGCTACAAAAGCTGTTGGAATGGGTGTTGACCTTGAGAATATTGGTTTTGTGATACATCGTGATCTTCCGGACTGCATAGAGGAATACTATCAGCAGATAGGAAGGGCAGGACGAGGCAAAAGGTACACAAAGACCGGAGACAAAGCCAAGGCTGTGATGTTTTACTCTGATAAAGATGAGAAATGGAGAAAAGATGTTCTTAGGGGAAATGCCAATTTTCAGACATCTGACACAGTTTTAAATATATATGAGAACATAATTGTCAAATATCGCCTGAACGCATTGTTGCAGCTGGTCCGTGAATGTGGTTCAGATTCTGACTCTGATAATTCATCGAAAATATATAGTCAGATATCAGATTATTTCAATAGAAGTGTTAAAGATGATAATGAGATTATAAATAGTTCTTCAGGAGTAAGTGAGAATGAGAAATCAAATACTATAGATCCGGAGCTGAAAAAAATAATAAAACGCTTTGTTAAAAGGCATGAAGAAGACACGCATATACCCAAAAAAATAATAACAAGGCTGGATAATATGTCCAAGGAAGATGTTTCTTCCGGTACAGGTGCAATAACTATTGGTGAAATCTATAGTCTTATCAGAACAGAATTGAAAGATGAGATGTTCATAAAGGAACGCCGGATGTCTTCGATTAACGTCAATGCTACTAAAGTGGCGGGACTTTTGAGGAAGGGACAGTATAGGAGTGGCGAAAAGAGGATCATTCCAATAACAAGCAGGCGTGCCTTTAGGATAATGTTATGTTTGAAAAACTGTACATATAATCCACAGAGAAAGATAGGTTTGTATGAATACAAAAGAGTAGAAGGATATGCGGACAAAGGCGCTATTGTTGATGAAATTTGTGGATGGTATACAGAAAATAGGGACAGTGATAAAAGGCTGATTGTAGTTATGGGCGATACAGGCCTTTTAAATTCTGTCTATTATGCTGTTATAAGACGGTATCAGAAAATATCTGAAGGAAGAGATATAGCTTCAGAAATATACAGATACGGTGAAGTTGAGCTGAGGGTTACGAACGGGACAGGGTACGAAAAGATTGATTTCTTTGACATGATGGTTGCTGATGCAGTATATAGCGTGGGCGAATATAAAGGTAAAGAAATAATTAGTGTTAATGATATCCTGAAATGCCTGTCAGGGGATTCGCATATTCGCATGTATAAAGCGAGAATAAATGGTGATAAAGATCTGGCAGGGCAGGTACTAAAGAGTATAGGTAAGCTTAATGTGACCAGCATAGAGATAAAGCATAAAGGGAGCGGAATCAGGGATGCCTTGGGAAGGAGGCCTAAAGAAAAGTTTACGGGGAAATTAATCAGCCTTGAGTCTATTTCCGTATCTGAATCTGCAGAGTTTAAATACAAAAAATCGCCATTATATGAATATGCTGAGTACTGTAATGGACAGTTCTACTCGATACCTATAGAAATGCTTGATGTCAAGGAGCATAAAAATGATGAATTTGTGTCTATGCATAATTCAGTAATAAATACCAAAATAAAGTTTTATATGGCATACAGAGCTATTCAGGCTATGCCGCATATGATTTATGAAAATGGGCGGTTGAAAAACATAGGGCAGGAAATACGAGTGTTTGGCGAGGAACTTGCTGATGAAAACAAGGAATATATCAATTCAGTTTTCGGAAGTGGAAAGAATATGATTTATGATATGACTCGCAGAGGCAAATATGCTGGTAATAAAAGGTACAGGGAACTGATTACAGAGAAAGCAAGAACTATCCTTGTGTATTTAAGTATGTGTTTTCAAAAGCGGGCGGATTTTAAGAGCGGTTCCGGAATAAGAATGCAGCCTTATGAGGTTTACAGTGGTAAGAAGGTTGTCAGGCTTGATTATAATACAGATGAAGTAAACTCCATGGATCCTACCAGTGAGGACAGAGCCTCTGATGTGACAAACTATGTAACTATTGGTGATGGTGAAAACACAGGCAATTCGACAAAGTATACTGAAATACATGTGGAAGATATAAAAAACAAAGAATTGGAAGGGTTTCTGTTGGCATTTTATAAATGATAAAAAACGAGTTTTGCTGTTATTATGTGTGTGCAAAATTTCAAACAAATTTCTGGTAATTGTTTGAAATACGGATATTTTAATAAGTGTAAGTCTGGACGATATATTTTTTAAAAGCATGGGTTTATCCCATGCTTTCTGTCTTCCGGACAGCTGATCAGAAGACAGCTGTTGGAATAATCACAATAAAGACTTTTAGATGATGGAAAAGTCTTTATTGACTGTCAAGACAAGCTTTGACAGTATTAAAACAATACTGGGTGATTCTCTGTGGACATGGCATCCCTTGTGGGGAGCCATGTTTTTTTGAGCGGTTTTTAACCGCTCCGATGTTGATATTAGTAATTATGAATTCTGATTATACTGAAAGGAGAACTCTAGTAATGTCATTCCTATTATGTTTTATATTCATTTTTATATTGTTTCTGGGGTTTCTCGCTGTAAGCAGCTTGTTTTCCGTGCACCCTGTCTTAACGGCACTGGTGCTGACAACTGTTCTAACAATAATTGTTATTATATCTGGTCAGTTTTAGTATATCATCGCATTTCTTCTTTTTGTCACATACAAAAAGAGAAATAGATGAAACTAACAC
>JAILBM010000204.1 GCA_024680925.1 Butyrivibrio sp. | reverse complement strand
AAATGTATCAGGTAGTGTAAATATAGAATCGGATTATGGGGTAAACGTAGGTGTTGTTAAGATTACAAATTATTCCAAATCAAAGCTGGGAGTTGTTACTCAGTTTTCAGAAACGCTTTCAACCTACAGTAATTATCCTGCGGCCTTAAGCATAGTTCTTACCACAAAGAAAGGAACAACAGATCAGTTTGTTCCTATAAGCGATTGCATAAAGGACCCTGATGAGCTTGATTTTGTAATTATAACTTCCGCAGAATATGAAAACTATAAGAGCGGAAACAGAATAGGAATACGCTATGCCAATACAGAGCCTTTGTATATAGCAACAGGCTCATCCACAGGAATTATTCCTACCATAACACCTGCAACAAGTGCAGATGATGCCAAAATCACCTGGTCCAGTAAGAACAAAAAGATAGTAAAGGTAACAAGTACAGGAGATACCACAGCAGCTTTTACAGGGGTAAAAAACGGAACAACCATAGTTTATGCTACCTTAAAAAGTACCGGAGAAAAAATTCCCTGTACCGTAATATCCACCGGTATAGAATTTTCAATATCTGCATCCCAGGCCAGGGGAAAAGTCGGAAAAACATACCAGCTAAGCGCGTCAGCAGAGCCTGCCTCCATATTTGAAAACTGTACCATTTCCTGGACCAGTTCTGATGAAGCTATAGCAACGGTTGACAGCACAGGCTTAATTACAGGTATAAGCACAGGTGAAGTTACAATTACTGCTTCAACAACTGCTCTTGAAAAGACCTATTCCGATACCTGCACCTATACCGTAACCGCAAAGGATTATGTAAATGTCTGCGACTGCGGAGCTAAAGCAGGAGACGGTGATGATGACAGAGTAGCAATTCAATATGCAGTAAACACATTTAAGTACAATAAAACCGAATATGAAGGTATTTATATTCCTGCAGGGGAATACACAATAGACGGTTCCATAAGAATCTACAATGATTGTATATTCTATATGGATTCTGAAGCGGTACTGTGTGAGACCGATCAGGCGGGAGCCGACTACAATATGCTCAATATTGTAAGCGAATCTTTTAATACAGATGGAACAAAGGCTACAGAAGAAGTGAATATAGAAATCTTTGGCGGATCAATTATAGGAGACAGAAAGATAGCATCAAGCGGTGAAGATGACGGTATGGGAATCCATGTTCTTGACTGCTCCGGAATATATATTCACGATATTGAAATAAGCTATATGTACGGAGACGGAATATATCTTGGAAGCTACGAAAACGGAGATGGTTCAACGGATATTACCATAGAGAACTGTTATGTTCACAATAACCATAGAAATAATATTTCCCTTATAGCTGCAAGTGATGTGGCCTTTACAGACTGTACTATCAAAACTGCAACAGGAGCACTGCCTAAAGCTAGTGTAATAGTGGAAAATAATTATGGAGAGCACTGTTGTGAAAATATAACCTTTACAAACTGTACCATAAATAATACTGCCGCCGGCAGCGATGGTTATGCCTTTTTCTCCTGCTCACCATACCAGGCAGGAAGTGATAGATTTTCAAAAGACAATCCGCATGCCCATGGTAACAATATTACCTTTGAGGGCTGCAGTATATACGGAAGTTTTTACAATTACTCAGTCACAAATCTTACTGTAAGTAATTCAACAATAAAGGGAAGTTACTATGGCGGAAGCGGAGACTTTAAAGCAACTCTTACAAATACTTCCGTAAGTAACTGATTTCTATCCCCCTAGGGGGCTTAAAACCAAATATTTGTAGTGTTACAATTTCTTTTGAAAAAATTTTAAATACGAGGGAAATTTATGAAAAAGAAATTTGTCGGAGCAGTTCTTGCAATTACTACTGCCATTAGTCTTGCAGGCTGCGGTAACACTACTGAAACTACTAATAACAATGAAGAGACAGTTGTTGAGAATACAGAAGCTGTAACTGATGAAGAAACAGCTTCATCTGAAAAAATTCTCAGAACAGCTGCCTCTTTTGCATATCCAAGTCTTGATGTGCATAAGGAATATTACGGATGGTATACTTCTATTTATGGCATTTCAGAAGCCTTGTTTAAGATGAATGAAAATTCAGAGGCAGTTCCCTGTCTTGCTACAGAGGCAGTAAATGACGGAACTCTTTGGACTATTACACTTAATGAAAATGCAGCCTTTGCCAATGGCAATAAGCTTACTGCAGATATGGTCAAAAGAAACCTTGAAAGGGTGGCAGAGGTAAATGAAAGATTTTCCTATATTGCAGATTTTCAGATAGAAGCGGTTGATGAAACCACACTTACCATTACAACACCGGAGGTTTATCCTACACTTAAAAACGATCTGGCTTCTCCCGAGCTTGGAATGATAGACCTGGATGCTACAACAGATTTTGATAATGCCCCTGTTTGCAGCGGCCCCTTTGTTATAGATAGCTTTGTTCCGGAAGGTGATGTTACTGTTTCTCAAAATGAAAACTACTGGGACGGAGATGTAGAGCTTGATGGAGCTATTTTCTATTATATGCAGGAGGATGATCCAAAGCTTATGGCTATGCAGTCAGGAGAAATTGATTGCTACAATTCCGTAAGCTCTGCGGCTCTTGAAATATATAATAGCGATCCTGAAACCTATGATGTGGTTTCAATTCCGGGTGCAAGACTTCAGTTTTATATACTGAATGAAAATACTATGGATGATGCTGTAAGAGAAGCAGTTAATCTTGTGGTTGATAAGGATGCCATAGCAGAATACATGTCAGGAACAGTATCCGCTGCCACAGGACCTTTTTCAACAAGTACAGCTTATGGACAGGTAACTGTTCCTGCGGTTGACACAGAGAAAGCTGTGCAGCTTCTTGAGGAGGATGGATATACTCTTGGAAGCGACGGAATATATGAAAAGGACGGAAATAAACTTACCCTGTCCATTGCCTACTATGCAGCCAGATCTCTTGATACTGTTGCTATTTTGATGCAGGAGCAGCTTAAGGCTGTTGGGATAGATTCTACTTTAAGAGTAGAAGAGGATCCTGATGCTACATATATAGCAAACGGTGATGCAGACATTTCACTTTACTGTATGATAGCAGACAAGGCTGGAGATCCTTTATATTTCATAGATACAGTTCTTTCAAAGGGAGCATATCTGAATATCGGCGGTTTTGAGGATGCACATTGTCAGGAACTTATTGAAACTCTCAGATATGAAACTGACACAACAAAAAGGGCAGAGCTTGCCAACGAAATTGTTCAGATATCCATAGATGACAATGCCTTTGGATATGTGGGACTATTTAATAACACTACAGTTTTAAGGAAGGGTGTCAGCGGATTTGCGGAGAATATTCCTTTCGATTTTTATGGAATAGATAAAAATACAAATATTCAGTAATTTATTTTACACCAAATATATAACAAGGATACATGCGCTAAATAATCAGTATGAGAATAATAAAAAAGCTTATTTCCACAATTGTAATTCTTATTATATTGAGCTTCCTTGTCTTTGCTCTTATGTATCTGGCACCGGGAGACCCTGCGGAAAAAAGACTTACTTCCCAGGGAGTTGTCGTTACCAAAGAAGTGTTGGAGGCAGAGAGACAAAGACTTGGACTTTTAAGACCATTCTTCGTAAGATACGGAGAATGGTTATTTGGCGTTTTCAGAGGTGATTTCGGAAACAGCTTTAAGGATGACCTTCCTGTGGCTCCAAAGCTTTTACAGGGACTGAAAAACACCGTGATACTTGGGGGCTTTAGTATGCTTTTTGCCCTGATAACAGCACTTCCTCTTTCGGTACTATCTGCCTTTAAAAAGGGGAAAACTGCCGATTATATAATTGGAATATTATCATTTACAGGTAATTCCATGCCTAATTTTCTTATTTCTGTTCTTTTAATGTATGGTCTTTGCATAAAGCTTAAGCTATTTCCGGTAATAGCCACGGGAAGTTTTACGGGACTTCTTCTGCCTATGATATCTTTGGGAATTCCTATTGCAGGAAGGTTTATCAGACAGTTCAGGTCGGAAATACTGATGCAGCTTTCGGAAGAATATGTAACAGGCCTAAAGAACAGAGGAGTAAGCAGTTTTTATATTGTGTGTAATGTTTTATATAATTCCATGGGACATTTACTGGTAATCGCAGGACTTCAGCTTGGAAGTCTTATGGGCGGAAGCGTTGTTATAGAAACCATATTCAGATGGCCCGGGATAGGCAAGCTTGTGATGGATTCCATAACAGCAAGGGACTATCCTGTGATTATGGGATTTGTGGTTATTATGGGAATTATTTATGTGGTAATAAATCAGCTGACGGATGCAGCCATGAAAGGACTTGATCCGAGAATCGAGGCATTTCATGAATAGGAAAAAGAGATTACGGCTTCAGATTATCATAATTGCCATACTGGCAGGTATATTGGTATTGTCCGCTGCTTTTGCAGGTTTTATTGCTCCAAACGATCCCTATGCCACAAATGCAAAAGCCATAAGGCTTGCACCCTGCAGTGAATTTATCTTCGGAACGGATAATCTTGGAAGATGTGTTTTTTCAAGAATATTATATGGAGCAAGAACCACTATTACAGCTACCTTTACCCTGGTATTCATATCCTTTGTCTTTGGAACCTTTATTGGAATGATCTGCGGATATTTCGGGGGCTTCATTGACAGATTCATAATGAGAATAGTAGATATAGTTCTTGCATTTCCGCAGATGGTAATAGCAATAGCAGTGGCGGGTATATTAAACGTTGGGCTTACCGGTGCCATGATCGCCCTTGGCATAACCATGTGGACAGGTTTTGCAAGGCAGGCAAGGTCTCATACCTATGCCATCAGGAATCAGCCCTATATATGGGTCTGCCATTTGGCAGGAAAAGGAAATCTATATATCATACTAAGACATATACTTCCCAATTTGTTGTGGCCTCTTTTGACTACAGCTCTTACCCAGATTGGCACTACCATGATAGGAATTTCAGGACTATCTTTCCTTGGAATAGGAGTAGTTCCGCCTCAGGCTGAATGGGGCTCCATGATAAATGAAGCAAGGGCATATATTCAGCTGGCACCCTGGGCAGTTCTTTACCCAACACTGGCCATGATCATCACCATTACAATATTCAATCTTCTGGGAGATAAGGTAATGGAATACAGGGAGGCATAAATGATAATATTGGAAATTAAAAATTTGTCAGCTTCCTATGAGGATGGCAGAGTACTTGATAATGTGAGCTTTACAGTGGAGCAGGGAGAAGTCCTGTGCATAGTGGGTGAAAGCGGCAGTGGTAAGTCAACCCTTACAAGGGCACTTTCAGGTCATGAAGGTCTTATTATACAGGGCGGAAGTATTATCTTTGAAGGAAGAAACATTACCTGTTTAGAGGAGGCCAAAAGGCGGAGCCTTATGGGCAGCAGCATTGGTATCATACCTCAAAATCCGGCAGCTTCCTTTAATCCCATAAGAAGCTTTGACAAACAGTTTAAGGAAATGTTTAAAAGTCATAAGACAGCCTATGACAGAGACATGGTGCTGCGCACTTTAGAAAAAATGGGACTTAATGATCCGGAGAGAATTTTAAGAAGCAGACCCTTTGAGATGAGCGGAGGTATGAACCAGAGAATTGCCATTTCTGCAGCTATGATGCTTTTTCCAAAACTTCTTATTTGCGATGAGATAACCAGTGCTTTGGACGTAACTACAGCTTCTTTGGTAACGGATGAAGTTATAAAGCTGTGCCGTTTAAATAATACCAGCGTTATAATGATCACTCATAACCTGGGACTTGCCAAAAACGTTGCAGACAGAATAGGTATCATGTATGATGGAAGTCTTATAGAAATCGGAGACAAAAACAGCATTATATATGATTCCAAACAGGAACACACACAAAGGCTTATAAACTCGGCACCAAGACTTAAGGTATAAATGTGTAGCAGAATTTAAGACTGTGGAAAACGGAAAATATATGGAATTACTAAAGGGAACCAATTTAACAAAGAATTTTACAGATAAAGATAATAATATATCCGCTATAGAAAATGTAAGCTTTGTCCTAAAGGAAGGTGAGATACTTGGAGTCGTGGGAGAAAGCGGAAGCGGAAAGAGCACACTTCTAAGAATTTTGGCAGGCCTTATTAAGCCTGATGGCGGAGATATTTTTTACAAGAATAAAAAATATACAGGAAAGGGTCCAAAGGATACCGGAGGATTTCTCTGGATGATCTTTCAGGATGCCAAAGCTTCCTTTGACCCAAGAATGAATATGCTGGATTCAATAATGGAGGCAGGGAGACAATCGAAGGCTGAAATTGCAGAGCTTTGCGAAAAACTTGGTCTTGAAGAAAAGCTCCTTTACAAAAAGTCCTCTGAACTTTCCGGAGGACAGTGCCAGAGAATGTCCATAGCAAGAGCTCTTGTTTCAGGTGCAGGTATCCTTTTATGCGATGAGATAACCAGTGCTCTGGATGTTACAACCCAGGCACAGATAGTGGATATTATAAAAAATATGAAAGAGGAAAAGCTTATTTCAGCTGTGTTTGTATCCCACGATATAGCCCTGGTTTCAAGCCTTTGTGACAGAGTAAT
>JAILBM010000225.1 GCA_024680925.1 Butyrivibrio sp. | reverse complement strand
AAGGAAGTTGGATAAATGAAGAAGATTCACTATATTGTAATAACCGTAGTTGCCTTGATAATAGCGGTATGCGCTATCTTTTTGGCACAAAATAAGGATAATAGCGTTAAAACGGCGGTAATAACAATATAGTGAATCTTCTTCATTTATCCAACTTCCTTTAGATTTAGCCCAGACTATTGTTTTTATATTTTGCTTTTTCTTTTTCCCCGTTTTCATAAGAAAATCCTTTATTATTTACGTAAAATGGATCACTAACCCCGTTCCCAAGTGGTCCAAAATTCATTTCCTGGCAACTTCATCGATTACCTTTTTCATGTACTGCATCAATTCGCTATCTTCCCTATAGTCAGCAGCAGTGTAGAAACTTAGTCTGCCATCCTCGTAGAGCTGTTTAACCTTTTGAGTTTCCTTGCTGTCAGGATCGTACACTCCAATTGAGTATCCGCCATTTCTCTTAACCAGACGCATACATGGGATATCTGTTGCACTATCTCCTATGTATACAAAATTGGAATAAGGAATATATAAGTCTTCCTCAGCCATAATATCATTTACCCTCTCGTCATACTCTTCAAAGGTTCCCTTGGCTATTCTAAAAAGGTATTGAGTCTTGGTAGTATAATTTATAGCCTGGGCCGGCCACTCTGCTATTCCATCAACAGAATATAAATATGAAGAAGCATAGATTCGTTTAACTTTATCTGCAACGGCACTGCCTTCAATGATTTCCTTAAGTCCGGAGGAAATAATGTAGTGCTCTATTTCAACGCCCTTAGAAGCTCCGTACTCTTTAACCTTATCAAACCACTCTTTTACTCCGTTATATAAAGGCACTTCCTTACCTATTTCATTAAAGTACTCTTTTCTGATAGGCTGTCTCTCTACTTTTGACAAAGATATTAGTTCATACATCCAGGCAAGGTTTGTATCCATAAGATTAGCCTTGGCAAGAGTGTTGGATCTCTTCCAAAACTGGTCATTATCCATTCCAAGGGATGGAATAAGGGTAAAAGACTGCATATCATCAGGCGACAGAGTTTTATCAAAGTCATAGCATATGGCAAGTCTTATAGGTCTTTTTGTTTTATCTATATTATTTTCTTTTAATTCCATTCTGGTTCTCCTTTATAGATACAACAATAGCACTAGTTATATCATTCATAGCATATCATATCTATGAACAGTATAAACTAATGCTATCGTTATTTTAACTATTTCCTGCCTTGTTCGATGAATTTTCTGTGAAAAATCATCCGACTACCGCAAGTTTCTCGTCAAAAACCCCTGTCCTTTCAAGAACTTCACGGACAGTCTTAACAGGAATTATAGTTAGGCTCTCTTTTACCTCATCTGCAACATCTATAAGATCCTGCTCATTATCATACGGAATAAATGCAGTCTTAACGCCTGCTCTTTGAGCTGCCATAAGCTTTTCAGGAAGACCTCCTATCGGAGATACAATACCTCTAAGGGATACTTCTCCTGTCATTGCAATATTTGGTGATACAGGCCTGCCTGTAACGAGAGATGCTATAGCTGTTGTCATGGTAATTCCTGCTGATGGGCCATCCTTTGGAACTGCTCCCTCCGGAACATGAATATGAAGGTCATTTTCTTCAAACATTTTGGCCTTTTCAGGGAATATATATTTAACAAGGCTTACTGCAATCCGTGCCGACTCTTTCATAACTTCTCCAAGCTTTCCTGTAATAATGAGCTGTCCCTTTCCTTTGGTAAAAAGAGTTTCTATATACAGGATTTCTCCACCAACACTGGTCCAGGCCATTCCTGTAACCACGCCTTCTTTTTGCTTGTCAGGAACTATCTCATGAGGAACAGGTCTTAAGTCCAGTTCACTTCTAAGCTGATCCTTAGTAATCTCAATCTTTTTGCCGCTTTCCTTAGAAATCATAACTGCTGCGCCGCGGCAAAGAGCATCAATTCTCTTTCTAAGACCTCTTACTCCTGCTTCTCTTGTAAAATCAGAAATAATTGTTTCAAGAATATCATCTGAAACTTCAAGCTGATCTTCACTTATTCCCATAGCCTCCATGGACTTAGGAAGCAGGTGCTTTTTGGCAATGCTCAGCTTTTCTGTTGGTGTATAGCCGGTAAAGTTAATTACTTCCATACGATTAAGAAGAGGTTCAGGAATTGTATCAAGGCTATTGGCTGTACAGATAAACAAAACATCTGACAAATCATAAGGTACATTCATATAGTGATCTGTAAAAGTGTTGTTCTGCTCAGGATCAAGAACCTCCAAAAGCGCGCTGGCAGGGTCTCCGTTGTAAGAAGCTCCCACTTTATCTATCTCATCAAGAACCATTACCGGATTTGATACTCCGCTTTTATTTATTCCGTCCATGATTCTTCCAGGCATAGCACCGATATAAGTTCTTCTGTGTCCTCTGATATCAGCTTCATCTCTTATTCCGCCAAGGCTTACTCTTACATATTCTCTGTTTAAACTCCTTGCTATACTCTTACCTATGCTGGTTTTACCGGTTCCCGGAGCGCCTACAAATAAAAGTATGGAACCGGACTGCTTATGCTTTAGATTCATAACAGCTATCTGCTGAATTATTCTCTTTTTTACCTTATCAAGACCATAATGGTCCTCATTTAAAATCTTTTCTGCATCAGAAATATCAATGAAATCAGGATCTTTTTTGTCCCAGGAAAGACCTGTTACAAAATCCAGGTAGTCATATAACATTCCTGTTTCAGGACTGTTTTTTCCCTCCTGTTTAAGTCTGTCCAGTACCTTGGTGGCTTCTTTTCTTGCATCCTCATTCATTGCAGAATTCTTGATTTTTTCTTCGAAACGCTGAATATCCGTAACATTTTCAGGATGCATTTCATCCAGCTCTTTCTGCAAGTATTCCATCTGCTTTTTGATGGCAGATTCTCTGTAGAGGTCTTTATATTCCTGCTCCTGAGCTGAAGCAGCATCAGTAGTTACCTTGGCAACTTCCACATACTCAACGATTTCTTTTTCCATCATTTCAGATCTTGTTCTGGCACTATCCTCTGCTATGATGCTGTACTTATCCTCATTACTGTTTTTCATCCAATAGGATAAAGAGGCTGCAAGTTCGCCCACATTTTTCATCCCATCTACCATGGCATTTATAAAACCGGAAAACTGAAATCTTGAGGATAACTCTTTTACCTCATCCTTAAGTCGGGAAAGTCTGAGATTCTCTTCAGTCTCATCCACTGCCTCTGTGTCATTTCTACGTGAAATTGACAGATCGATATTTCCGCTTTCATCTATATTAAGGTCATCAATGTTTACCCTGTGGGTTGCTTCAACCACAACATAACCATCCGGACTGATTTCTCTAAGTACTCCTGATACACCAATCGGGAAGTAGTTATCCTGTGTCATTTCCTCTCTTTTCTGGTATCTCTTTGTTTGGATCAGAACAACCTTTTCATCTTTAACGGCTTTGCCGCCTGCCCTTTTAAATTCATCTGTCTGAAAATACAGATTTCCATTAGGAATAAGCTGTTTATTATATACGGGTACAATTATCATGATTGCCTCCTTTTGTTAGCACTCTCATTCGTCGAGTGCTAATGTGACTGTAAATGAAAACTCCTTCTTTCGAAGGAGCTTCCGCAAGTATCTTCGTTACATTTTATTAAATTGTATTGTGTAAAATATTTTTTTATAATAGTAGCATTTGTGTTAGCTAATGTCAACATTAAAATTTTTATTGGGCCAAATGAACCACTATATCAATTCATCCCTCATAGAGATCTGCAAATTCTACCAGGAATTTTCTGATTTCTATATGCTGAGGGCAGATATTCTCGCACTTACCGCATTTCAAACATTCAGAGGCCTTGGCATGATTCATAAGATACCTCTGATAGTACATATTAGTTTTATTTCCGGTAACGGCATGAAGGTTGAGAAGACCGAAATAATCAGGAATGTTAATACTTATAGGACACTCTTCAAGGCAATATCTGCATCCTGTACATGGCACCTTTATAGTCTTTTTAAGCTCCGCTGTGATTGCTTTAACAAGCTCTTTTTCCCCATCTGAAAGAGGCTTAAAGTCCTGCATATAAGATGTATTATCCTCAAGCTGTGCGGTATTACTCATTCCGCTAAGTACGATATCTACATTAGATAATGAAGCGGCATATCTTATAGCCAGGGAAGCCGGAGT
>JAILBM010000135.1 GCA_024680925.1 Butyrivibrio sp. | reverse complement strand
CTGTTCAGTATCATGGATAACAGAATCGGATAAATCCCCGGCAGGAACTGTTATCACATCCTTGCACTTTTCCACATGAAGCTCTCTTTTACTGCCATTCCACAATCTGTCATAGTCATAAAGTCTGTAGGTAATATCACTGTTTTGCTGAGTTTCAAGTACAGTAACGCCACCTTTTATGGCATGAACGGTTCCGGGATCCACCTGAATAAAATCGCCTTTGGAAATATTTATTTCTCTGATAAGGTCATTCCACCTGCCCTCATCCATCATAGAACAAAGCTCCTGCCTTGTTTTGGCATTATGTCCCACAATAAGCTTTGCATCCTTTTCACAATCAAGGACATACCAGCACTCTGTTTTACCAAGAGAGCCATTTTCATTTTTTAAAGCATAGTCATCATCTGGATGAACCTGAATACTAAGATCTGACCTGGCATCTATTATCTTTGTAAGAAGAGGGAACTTTTCATGATTGGTGCCAAAAAGCTCTTTGTGCTTTTCGTAAAGCACGTCCAGTTCCATTCCTCTATATATTCCGTTTTTTACAACAGATTTTCCATTCGGATGGGCTGCAATTCCCCAACATTCTCCGATATCATCACCTTCAATATCATATCCGAATACTTCTCTTAGCTTTGTTCCTCCCCATACATTATGGGTAAAATGAGGTTGTAAAAATATTGGTTCCCTGCAGGAATTATTTATGGAAAGAATCTGTCCATTACTTTCAATCACTTTTTTGTACCATAATCCAGAGTCTTTAATTGTACGTTTAAGGCTTGGATAATCCACATATACAAGGCCAAAGCGCTTTGTATATCCGTCTGTCCATTCAAAGTTATCACAGTAGCTCCAATGAAAATATCCCAGTATGGACACACCTTCATCTGCTGCCCTTTGAAGATTACTTATATATTTATCAAGAAAAGCAATTCTTCCTCCGTCATGAACACCACCGTCATTTCCCGGAATATCGCAACATGCCATACCATTTTCTGTAATAAGTATATCTGTATGATATCTGTCATACAAAAATTTGGGTCCCCAGTATAAGACAGTAGGTGTCACTGGCCAGCCCATAGCAGTCTGATTATATCCCCTGTCTCTTTCCGAATATTCTACCTGGTCATCAGGACCTGCATTTATAGGGTATCCGTTATATATATTCTGACCGATAAAATCAAGCGGTTGATTTATAAGTTCCATATCCTCTTTGGTTATTTCAAAAAGATGATCTTTAAAAAGCTCAAGACCTTCCTCAGGGTAATGCCCCAGAATTACAGGGTCAAGAAACCAGGAAACATTCCATGCCCAGTTATCAGGATCCTTATCAAATCCGAAATATCTCTTTCTGGCAGCTTCAATATCTTCCGGTTTATCACTGTTTGGAAAAGCCACACCGCAGGTTGGTGCATAACCTATTCTTGCTCCGGGAGCTGTTTTTCTAAGTGCCTTTACTGCAAGCCCATGAGCCTTTAACAGATTATGAGAAGCCAGGAGTGTATCTTCAAGGCAAAGCTTTTTGCCCGGAGCGTGAACCCCTCTAACATATCCAAGAGAAATTGTACATTGCGGTTCATTAAAAGTAATAAAATCCGAACACAGATCTGAAAAATTCTCTCCAACTACTGTTGCATATCTTTCAAACCATTTTGAGCTTTCGGGATTTACCCATCCGCCCTTTTGCTCAAGGACAAGTGGATACTCCCAGTGAAAAAGTGTAATGAAAGGCCGTATTCCATTTTCCTTCATACTTGTAAGCATATTCCTGTAAAATTCAACAGCTGCCTTATTAACCTCTCCTACACCATCAGGAATAAGTCTGCTCCAGCTAATGGAAAATCTGTAGGCCTTAACACCCATCATACGCATTATGGCAAAATCTTCTTTGTATCTATGAATCATATCACAGGCAATTTCCGCATTTGACCCGTCTGCGGTAACTCCCTTTTCTATAAATTCATCCCAGATGTTCCTGCCTGCGCCGTCATTTTTGTCACGACCTTCTGTCTGATAAGCACTGGCAGCTACACCCCAAATAAAATCATTTCTAAACATAAAATCCACCCTTTAAACAAAATTGTCACTCTAAGTGAATATCATACTATTCTGACATAATATTAACAATAATTTTTTCTGCCATACAGGCAACTTTTTTATAAATACAGGATTCAGATAATAATATAATTATTTTGTAATTATCACAGACACCAGATTAAAGGGTACTGCCTTTCCTTCCTTATCATCAATGACCTCTATTTCCAGCTTATGTTCCTTTATCTCTTTATGCAAAAAAAGCTGTTTTATATCCAAAAGATCTCCCCAGGTTTCTTCAAAAGCTGAATCAATAATTACATTATTGTCTGTATCACCATCAACAGTAACCGATACCACAGGAGCCGGCCGCTTTATGGTCTTATCATACTGAACAGCTATACTGCTGCACCTGTTCTCACCATTAAGATCAAAGATTATTCTGTCGCCTTTTTTGCAGCCAAGCCATCCGTTTTTAAAACAGTCGCTTACACATTCCTGAAGAGCTTCATCCTTTTTAAAGCCTTCAAGCTGTGGCACAAAATCTCTGTTATCAAGTCTTTTGGCACTTTCAAAACAGTTACCGGTAAGAGGCTTTATTTTTTTATCTGCTTTATCCCCGGGGGTAGAGGAGCCTGACCTGTATTCCATAAGCAGCTTTTCAAACATAAAGCAAACCACTCTTCCAAGAAGGTCATGTCCTGTATCATTTGGATGGAGTCCATCCGGAGATAGAATTGAAATATCTTCTATTTTTCCGGATAATATATCCTCATACACAGCACCCTGCATACTTACTGCAGGAATACCATAATACCTTGCTATCTTTGAATGAAGCCTTTCAGCAGTTTTTCCGTTTTCATAATAAAAATTAAAAATAGCAGCAACGGCAATTTCTTTTTTATAATATAGCAGCTTTCTGATCAGTCCTTCATAGCTTTCCATAAAATAATCATTACATTCATCATTTACAGAAAACTCCACAAGTACCAGATCGGGTTCATAGGAAAGTACATCTCTGTCTGCCCTTGCTGCTCCAAATACAGAAGTTGTCCCACCAACTCCTGCATTAACATAATTTATTTTTCCATTGGGAAAATTATTTTTAAACCACTCATAAACTCTATAGGCATAACAAGTCTGTGGGGTAGAAGAAAGACTTCCCTGGGTGATGGATCCCCCAAGGAAGCAAATAGTTGTTTCTTCGCCTTCTTCCAGCTTTTTGTACAGTTTTGAAATTCTGTAGGTATCACCTTTGTTTGCTATAGCCTTTTTTTCATTAAATGCTACCATAATAAGCTTCCTTATCTGATTCCAAGTTCTGTATCACTTTCACGAACTACGGAGTGTTCCTTAATATAATCAACTATGTCATCAAGTCTTGTAAATGCCAGTCCAACATAGCTGTCTGCAGCGCCATAGTATATTGCTATTTTGCCGCTTTCGCTATCATGCAGGGTTGCACATGGGAAACATACATTAGGCACAAAGCCCCTTTCTTCATACCACTCTTCAGGAGTGAGAAGGAAGGTTTCACAGCGGTATTTAACCTTTGAAGGATTATCAATGTCAAGAATCGCACCACCTATAGAATATACAAAGCCGTTACAGGTACTGCTTACACCATGGTAGAAAAGAAGCCATCCCTCACTGGTTTCAATAGGTGCCGCTCCTCCACCGATCTTTACAGACTCCCACCACTCAGGAGAACGTTCCATAACATGTCTGTGATGTCCCCAGTATTCCATATCCGGACTTTCTGACAAAAAGATATCTCCAAATGGAGTATGTCCGCTATCGGAAGGTCTTGAAAGGAGCATAAACTTACCGTTTATCTTTCTTGGGAACAAAACCGCATTTCTGTTAAATGGAATAAAAGGATTCTCAAGTCTCTCAAAGTGCTTAAAATCCTGAGTCTTAGCAATACCTATAGAAGCCCCGTAAAAGTCCTGACACCAGATTATATAGTAGGTGTCCTCAACCTTCACAAGTCTTGGATCATAGGCATACCTTGGCATAAAAGGCTTACCCTCTTTATCTACAAAAGGAATTTTACTTGTTTCAAATTCCCAGTGAATTGCATCTTCGCTTCTTCCAAGATAAATATAAGGAATACCGTTGGTCTGCTCACCTCTGAATACACCTATAAATTTTCCTTCATAAGGCATGACTGCACTGTTAAAAATTCTAGCAACTCCCGGAATAGGATTTCTTCCTATGATAGGATTTTCCTTATATCTCCATACAGGTGCACCCTCAAAATGGTCCGGTCCCTCCTGCCAGGGTATATTTTTTAAAGGTTCACTGATCATTTTATATTTTGACATTTCTTAATCTCCTTTTATGAATATGGTTTTTATTATTACTTTCCTAAAAGCTTTAAATTAGCCGCAATAAGATCACATCTTTGTTTTACACAGTCAGGACTTCTTCCCGGATCTGAAGGGGTGTTAAATACATAATCAATTAGTTTATCAATTGTAGTACCTGCCACATGAAGTCTTGTATCAGATGATGCATAGTAAATAAATACTTCATTAGCTTCATTTACAACAGCGCCGTTGGTAAATACAACATTACTTACATCACCTACTCTCTCGCCCTGCCTTGGTCCTATAAGAAGGCCTGAGGGCTCTGCAATCACCTTTGAAGGGTCCTTGAGGTCTGTTGCAAAGGCATAAATAACATACCTCAGTCCTGCTGCCGTATTACGGACTCCATGTGCAATATGTATCCAGCCTTTTTCCGTCTTAATGGGAACTGCTCCCGCGCCATTTTTGGCTTCTGTAATCTGATGGTATCTCCTGATACTGGTCATTTTCTCTTCATCTATTACGGCATTCTCAATATCATCACAAAGTCCAAAGCCTATGCCGCTTCCGCTTCCGGTTTCAATAAAGTCATCCATAGGTCTTGTATAAAAAGCATATTTTCCGCCAACAAACTCCGGATGAAGAACAACATTCCTTTGCTGTGGTGATCTTAAGGTCTTTAAATTTGGAAGGCGTTCCCAGGTCTTTAAATCCTTTGTTCTTACAATACCAGCCTCTGCTACCGCTGCTGAGAGATCGGAGGATTTTGTATCCTTTGACTCTGAACAGAATACTCCATATATATATCCGTCTTCATGCTGAGTAAGTCTCATATCATAAACGTTAGTCTCAGCCGCAACCGTATCGGGAAGCTGCACCGGATAATCCCAGAATCTGAAACCTTCCGTAGCCTTATCACTTTCTGCTACCGCAAAAAAGGACTTTCTGTCTGCCCCCTCTACTCTGGCCACAAGGTAATATTTACCATTTAAATAAATTGCTCCGGAATTCATAACGGCATTTATTCCAAGTCTCTCCATAAAATAGGGATTGGTTTCTTTATTTATGTCATATTTCCAAAACAGGGGTGCATGCTCTCTTGTAAGTACAGGATTTTCATATCTGTCATAAATTCCGTTATAAAAGCTGCTCTTCTTATTTGGCTTGTTAATAAGTTCTTCCTGCTCTTTTAAAAGCTCATAATATTTTTCGTGTATCATAACAATCTCCCATCTTAGACATGATTTAAACATTATCGTTATATCGACAATATTATCTCACAAATACTATGCATTTTCATTCATTCTTTTTAGGATTTCAAGACACATTCTGCCATTGTGATAAGGACATTTCCAAGGTTCAACAATAGGTATTTTCTCTATGGGATGGCCATTTTTGTCAACCTCGCCAAACCACTCCGAACCTGATCTGGAATCCACCACATATTCAAAAATAAATCTCAGGCAGTTTTGTGCTGCATTAAGATATTCCTTATTTCTGCTTTTACCATAAGCATTAAGAAATCCTACTACTGTTTCCGCCTGAACCCACCATACTCTTTTTTCATTAACAACTCCCTTTTCACATTCATAAGGAAGTGACCTTCCATCAAAGGCATTGTTGTATATTTCCCTGGCCAGGTCATTGGTTATGGGCGTGATTTTTTTACCAAGAGTTCCCTTAAAGTCATCTATAACTTCGACAGCTCTATCAATAAGCCAGGAAGTTTCAATATCATGACCATAGCTGTGAAGGTCAATCAGTGAGATATAATTATTATCAAAAAACACTTCCTGTCTGTGGAGCTTGGGGTTATAAATCTTGTTTGCAAAAATTACAAGAATTTCTTCAAGTACCTTTTTAACCTTCTCATCTCTACCAACTCTGTAAAGCTCTGTATAGGCCTCCAGAACATGCAAAAGTGTATTCATGGTTCTGTCTGCCATGACTCCATTTTCGGAAAGCTTATCATTACTTATTTTATTAAAATTCCTATCTGAAGCTTCCAGATAACCAGTATTGTCCTTGCACTTTTCTTCTATTACTTCAAAAAGAGACCTTGCATAATCAAGTGCCTGTTCATCTCCCGAAGCCTCATAATATGCAGATAATGCATATATGGCAAAGGCCTGATTGTAGGTATGTTTTGTGGAATCAAGGACTGTTCCGTCATAATTCATAGACCAGAAAATACCACCATTTTCTCTATCCAAACAATATTTTGTCATAAATTCATAGGCATGTTTTGCTTCATCAAGAAGTGATCTGTCTTTAAGACATGAATATGCACTTGAGAAAAACCAGAGTATTCTGCTATTTAAAATGCAGCCCTTTTCAGCCTTTTTATCAAGCTCAAGATCATAACTTAAATATCCATAATATCCGCCATATTCATCATCCCTAAGATTTTTCCAAAAAGGGATGATATTATTTACAAGATGATTTTTTACTTCTGATACCATTTCTGTTTCCTCTTCTCTTTTTATCCTTTAACAGCACCGGCTGTAAGTCCCGAATAAATCTGCTTCTGGCATAAGATAAACACTATAAGTGCCGGAAGAAGAGATATAATAACACCCGCGCAAATAAGGTTATATTTACTTCCCAGCGGACCCACGAAAGTATAAAGGGATGTTGCTACTGTTGCATATTTTTTCTTATCCTGAAGATAAAGGCTGGCACAATAGTATTCATTGTAGGTACCGACACCCTTTAATATGCAGCTTGTTACAATTGCCGGTTTAAGAAGCGGGAACAAAACCTTGTAAAATATGGTAAAATAACTGGCTCCATCTATAATTGCCGATTCATCCAGTGAATAATCGATATTTTCAAAGAACTGAATATAAATATATATGGAAATGATATCCGTTCCGCACATCATAATAATGTAACCTATAAGAGAATTGATAAATCCCAGCTTATACATAATTTCATATACTGCAATCTGCATGGCAACTCCGGGAAGCTGTGAAGCAAAAAGGAAAAGTGCCCTGATTATTCCATTACCGAAAAACTTAAATCTATTAAGAACGTATGCCAGCTGTGTACCTATCATTACCGAAAAAAACAATACACATACCAATATAATTGTTGAATTTATAAAGGCTTTTCCCATTCCGGCCTTTTGAAAGGCATTGATAAAATTATCAAAATTAAGCCAGTTTTCAGGAAGTGTCATAACATTGGTAGTCTGATATTCTTCATCTGTTTTAAATGCTGTTATAAAGCAGGACACTACAGGTATTACTGCTACAAAAGCAAAGAAAACAAGGGATAAGTATTTAAGGATTGTCAGGCCTATTCTGCCCGCTTTATTAAAAAAATTCATCTTATCTTCCTCCCTTTGCTGCAAGTCTTTCCTGTTTCTTTATGCTTCTTGCAACAGCCTTTTCTCTCTTTTTGGCTGCCAATGGATCTTCATCCTCCGCATTTCTGAATACATATTTAAAGAATAACTTTTGCAAAATAGTTACAACAAAAATAATTACAAGAAGCACAATAGCCATAGCTGATGCAAGACCGACCTTTTGCTGGGTATGAGCTATCTGATGCATTACTATAAAATATGTTCCTGTACCATTGGCACCATCTGTAATTACAAAAGGAGGCTCGAAAGCACTTAAGGAACCTGTAATTGAAAGTATTACATTTAATGTGATAATTGTTTTTATACTTGGCATAATAATATATTTAAACTGTTGGAATCTGTTTGCCCCATCCAGCATAGCTGCTTCATAAAGCTCAGAATCCACAGACATGATCGCACCTATAAACAAGACCATATTTTGACCAAAATATCTCCAGACCGATGTACCCACCAAAGAGAAGTTATTTATTCTCTGGTCCTTGAGCCAGTATGGAAGATTATCCAGCTGGAAACCGCACCACTGAAGTACTGTGTCAAAAACAAAACCTCTTGTATAAAAGAATTTAAAAATAAAACCTATGGCAATACCATTTATCAAAAACGGGAAAAACATAAAGCCCTTAAATACTGCTCCGCCCTTTACCTTAAAGCTTAGAATTGTAGCAAGATATAAAGCTATAGCAAGCTGTACCACAGATCCAACCATGTAGTACAAGCTAAGTTTCAGAGCTCCAAAACAGTCATCTCTCTGGAATACCTTTATATAGTTTTTTAATCCGACAAATTTTCTTTCTCCAACATATTTCATATTGTAGAAACTGAATCCGAACATTTTGCCGAAGGGTAAATATGTGAAAACAAATAAAAGCACAAGTGGAACAACCATAAATAAAAACATAACCAGAACCTGCTGCCCATCTCTACTCTTTATCCATTCCCTAAAAGTTCTCTTCTTTTTCATAGCCATTACTCCGTTTTGCTTAATGAAAATCAGTAAATTGTGCATCTAATGTCATAAATATAGCCGGAGAGAATTCATTCTCCCCGGCTATGAAGAAAATCAAACTCTATTATCTGTATAAATATGCCGGCCTTAAATTAGTAAAGAACTTCTATTCCAAGCTCTTCCTGAGCATCCTGCCACTTCTGGTTCCAGTCAGCCATAATATCATCAAAGCTTTCTGAACCTGTAGCACCTGCTTCTACAATTCGCTGTACCTTGTCATTACCACCGGCATTGATTGAAAGCTCAGACTCGGCATTCATATCGTTAAGATATGTTTCTTCTCCTGAGACAGCAGGCTGATCAGATACAACTTCACATCCGTCAAAGGCTGCATACATATCAGGATTCTGACCTCCCTTTACAACTGTGTATCCGCCTTCGTTATAGCACCAGTTTGATTCCTCAACCATCCACTTGATAAATACCAATGAGGCAAGCTTGTTTTCATCTGAAGCATTTACATTTATACCGTAGTTATAATCACCGCCTGCGCTTACATACTGAGTTCCGTTTACGGTAATAGGGAATGGCATATATCCTACATTTTCAGGTGTATCTCCGGCTTCCTGCATCTGAGCATAAGCCCATGAACCAAGAACCATTGTTCCAATTTCACCGCGGTTAAGCATTCCTTTGCAGCCTTCCCAGTCAGTTGTTGTATAATCATCTTCTATAAGTCCACCTGCACATGCATCATAAAGAATCTTATATACGTTATAAGCACCTGTTCCGTCTCCGGGATCTGAGAAAGGCTCAGCAGTGTGAACAAGCTTCTGGTTCATATATGTGTTATCGCCGTTTGATACTATTCCCACATAGGCATCCCAGGCACCCATTGTCCAGCCTGCTGCATAGTTGGTATAAAGAGGAATAGCATCTGTGTTGTCTTTTATAAGCTGAAGGTCTGCCACAAATTCCTCTGCTGTTGCAGGAAGTTCTGTAATTCCCGCATCCTCAAATACCTGCTTGTTATAAAGAAGTCCCTGAGCATTTGCCATATAAGGAATACCATAGCAGTTTCCGCCAAATTCCCACTGATCAACAAAGTTGAGCTCTGCTGACAGATTATCCAATGTGTCAAGTGGCATAAAATAAGTTGAAAGATCTGTCTTATCCACTGCAGGAATAAACATTATGTCACCCCAGTCACCGGTAGAAAGACGAAGAAGTGAATCCTCTGCATAATCTGTAACTGCTTCTGTTGTTACTGTGATATTCGGAAATGTTTTATTAAACTCGGCAATCATTGAAGACATTGTTCCATCTTCTTCACGGTCTGTCTTATGATGAAGGAATTTAATTGAAGCCGTAAGATCTGTATAGTCATCAAGATTTATAGCTGTATAAGAAAGCTCTCCTGCCTGGGCAGAATCCGTAGATTCTGAGGAAGTCTCTTTAGAGGTTTCCTCTGTCTTTGTTTCTTCCGTTTCAGTCTTTTCTGTGGTCTCTGCGGTCTGATTTGAAGTATCCGCTGTGTCAGATGATGCTCCACACCCCATTAGTGAAGACACCATAGCTGTTGCTGTTAACAATGCCAATAATCTTTTTCTATTCATTTTATCCTCCTTAAAAAATACACTAAGTTTTTAGCTAATTAATATTTTATTACTTTATTTTTATTAGTCAATTCATTAGCTTATATTTTAGGTAATTTCTACTTAATAAACAAATTTGGTAACTGATTTTTGGATTAATTTACTATTGTAAGTTTCCATTAAGTATTAATTTATTAACTATAATATGATTATCAGTTAATTACCTTTTTTCTTTTTGATCAGTCATTCCACCAGTTATGCAGTTTAAAAAGCAGCCTTTTTTGCACATAAATAAAGCCCCTGTTGCAATATGGAAGTTTCCGATTCTTTAAAACAAATTAAAGATATATTTTTTCCATATGCAAAAGAAGCTTTGTAATTTTATATTTATATAGTTATTATTTTTTTAGCTAATTTATTCTTTGTTACTCTTACTTTAATCAAGAAAAGGGAAAGGCAACATTTATTTGCTTAAAGCTTTCACACTGTCCCTTTCTATCAGATGACCTTCTACAATGCTAAGTCCGCCTCTGTATTTCTCACCCTTAAGGCAGTGCATGATTCTCTTAAGAGTACGTCTTACCATCTCGTCCATATCAACCTTATAGGTTGTAATTCCAACTCCCGAGCCATCTGCATATACAAAGTCGTCATATCCCACAATAGATATATCTTCAGGAACTTTATATCCTTTATTCTTTAAATACTGTATAAACATGCTGGCTGTAAGATCGCAGTTACATACAAAGGCAGTAGGGAGCTTACCCTTTGGAAATTCTATACACCCTTCAAGATCTATCGCCTGATTTAAAATGTTTCTGTCCTTTAGTACCCACTTTGGATCAATATCTATACCATGCTCCATAAGAGCCCTTGAATAACCAAGATATCTGTCGGTTATGGAAGGTGTTGAAAGAACCGTTCCCACATATCCTATATCAGTATGTCCTTTATCCAAAAGATAATTAGTCAGAATATATGCCCCATAATAACTTCCGGAAATAACAGAATCCTTTATATGCTTCCTGTCTGTGAAATCCATGTAAAAAACCGGAGTTTCCATTTTCTCATCCAGCATATTCAGATAATCTTCCCTAAGAGCTCCCATGATCACAACTGCATCTACATTTCCATCACCTACAAGCTTTGGAAAAACCAGATTTTTTTCATCGGCATCACTTAGAATTTCAAGTAAAGTAAATGAACCCATTTTACCTGCCTTTGCAGAAAAAATCTGATACATATGCCCGTAAAAAGAATCTATATTTCCTATATACTTTCCTGCAATCAGTACCCCTATTTTAAAGCTATCCTGTCCCTTGGAAGAAAATGACTTCTGATATCCTCTTTCCTCGGCTATTTCCATAATCTTTTGGCGCATTTCTTCACTAACGCCCTTTTGGCCCGATAAAGCTTTTGAAACTGTAACGGTGCTGATTCCAAGCTCTGCCGCAATATCTGACATAGTTGTTTTCTTTGGCATGATATTACCCCTTCTTACTAAAATTTTTTCCATGAAATTAGACCACCTGTCTGTAAAATACAGGTAATTACTTTAATTTATTGCTGTTAAATGAACTAACTGAGACTGATAATCTCCCCAGGTTGAATTCATTTTAATTCCTACATTTTTAATGGTGGAACCAAGTATTTTTATATCTGTGCCTTCAATACTGTAAAGTATATTATCTTCAAGTCCGTTTATCTTTATCTTTTTAGGACCTGCATTAGGACAGGCAACTACCTGAACAAAGGTAAGAAGTGCTTCCTTTTTATCTTTACTGATAACTGCATAGGCATCATATTCATGATTTCTCTGGTAGGATGCAATTCTGTAATAATCTCCACTTCTTACCAGATGATTGTATTTGTGATAATTTTCCACCTGTCCGTGAATAGCCTCTCTGTCAG
>JAILBM010000129.1 GCA_024680925.1 Butyrivibrio sp. | reverse complement strand
AGTGCAAAAAAATTTCATATACAGAGAAACTTTTACACCTCAGACGCATCTTGCCTGGATAGAGAATCATATAAATACAGGTGATGCCTATCAAATGATCATTTGCAGCCTTTCGGAAAACGGAAAAGCTGTTGGAAGTGTTTATTTCAGAGATATTGACAGAGAAAAAGGCCAGGCAGAGTACGGCATTTTTATAGGTGAAGATGATGCTATAGGTAAGGGCTTTGGAAATGAAACTGCAACACTTGCACTTAAGGTTGCCCAAGATAATCTTGGACTTTCAAAACTTATATTAAGGGTATTTACAGATAATACTGCAGCCTATAAAAGCTACGAGCACGCTGGCTTTTACAAAACAGAGGATCTTCCCGGGGTAGAGTGCAGTGATGGGGAAGTAAAAGACATGATACTTATGGAAAAAACCTTATAAATACAGATTCATGAGACTACAAACAGAAATCTGCACTTGCTGCGTTTTTCGTAAGAAAGTGATTCAAGAGGCAAATAGGCTCTGCGACGAAGTCGCCTTATAATTGCCTATTTGTATGACTTTTGGAACAAAGTGACAAAAGACATATATACGAATTATTAGAAAACATAAATAGGAAGGCATAATTTTATGCAAAAAAAGATCAGTTATATTATTCCATGTTACAGATCGGAAAACACAATTGAAAAGGTAATAAATGAGATAGAAGATACTATGAAGGGCATGTCAGATTATGGCTATGAAATTGTTCTGGTTAATGATGGTTCTCCCGATGGCACCTGGAATAAAATTTGTGACCTGGTGAATAACCATAAAGAGATAAGAGGATTTAATTTTGCCAGGAATTTCGGACAGCATGCTGCTCTTATGGCAGGACTTAATAACGCTTCCGGGGATATTATAGTCTGCCTTGATGATGACGGACAGACCCCGGCTAATGAAGCAGGAAAGCTTATAAAGGCAATAGAAGACGGGGCAGATGCAGTCTATGCCAGATATGATCACAAGAAACATTCGGCCTTTAGAAATTTTGGAACTGCAATGAATGAGTGGATGACAGAGGTTATGCTTGGAAAACCAAAGGGTTTGTATGTTTCAAGCTATTTTGCCGTAAGAAGATTTGTTGTGGATGAGATGATCAAATATGGCGGCTCGTACCCCTATGTTATCGGTCTTGTACTTCGTACCACCAAAAATATTGTTAACGTTGATGTTAATCATAGAAGCCGTGAAATTGGAAACAGTGGATATACCTTTACTAAACTTCTGGGGCTGTGGATAAACGGCTTTACTGCCTTTAGTATCAAGCCTCTTAGAATAGCAACCATGACAGGAAGCATATTTGCAGTAATTGGTTTTATTTACGGTATTTATACTATTATTAAGAAGTTTGTTCTTCCGGATATTCCTGCGGGATACAGCGCTCTGATGTCAGCCATTATATTTTTTGGAGGAATGACAATGCTTATGCTGGGACTTGCAGGAGAGTATGTGGGAAGAACCTATATTTCTATTAACAACAATCCTCAGTATGTCATTCGTGACGAGGTGGGAGATAAGGAAGACATGGATTAAATATGAAAAAAAGTGGATTATTACCATTACTTTTTGGGGCACCGTTTAGTCTGTCCATTGTGTGGGGATGGCAGCTTGAAAACTTTGATCATCTGGAACTTGGCGATGTTTCATACTTTTTTTACTGGCTGGTACTTACCTTTGTGATTTCATCCTTTGTGGGACTTTCCTGGAAAATGCTGTACAAAAATAACAGGGATAAGGTCTTAAAGGAAAAAGTAAGAACGGATATGGATTATTCCTATTCGGACAAAAAAAGCTTTTTACTAACCCTGATGATATTATTTATTTGTCAGCTGCCGGTACTTTTGGCAGAATATCCGGGATTTTTTTGCTATGATGCCCAGGATGAGGTGACTCAGGTTCTGACAAGGAGTTTTTCCACTCATCATCCCCTGGTACATGTGCTTTTACTTGGCGGATTTGTGGCACTTGGTCATAAGCTTACAGGGTCATATAATTTGGGGATATTTTCTTATATGATTCTGCAGATGCTGGTAATAGATACTATTTTTGCCTATGTACTTACATATATGAGAAGACGGGGGATTTCAAAAAAAGTAAGAGTCTTCTTCACGTTATTTCTTGGGATTTTTCCTACGGTGGTAATGTATGTGCTTTGCTCCTGCAAAGACGGCCTGTTTTCGGCATTTCTTATTTTGACGGTTTTATTTCTTATACAGCTAAATGAAGATATGGAAACCTTTTTAAAAAGCAGGAAAAAAACAGCCGGATTTGTCTTTTCTGCTACGGCGATGATGCTTTTTAGACATAACGGATTTTATGCTTTTATTGTGGCAGCGGTATTTATATTGATATTAAACAGAAAATATTTTAAAAGGCTGGGCTTTCTTTTTATACTGCCTGTTATTTTGTATATGCTTTTGTCCGGAGGTATGGCAAGGGTTCTTCATGCAGACAGTAGTGAAAATCAGGAAATACTTACAGTTCCTCTTCAGCAGATTGCAAGAACCTACAATGCTCATCCGGATGACTTTAATGATATGGATAAGATGACTCTTAACAGATTCTTGTCGGATGAGGCTCTTGCCTTATATACACCAAGGGTTTCTGACCTGTTAAAGAGTAAGTTTGACAATAAGGCCTATGAGGACTATACCGCAGATTTTTGGAAGCTATGGCTGAAAATGGGACTTAGATATCCCCTAAGCTATCTTAATGCATGGTTCATGACATCCTACGGCTTTTGGTATCCCGGAGCTGTAATAAATGTGTATCAGGGGAATACGATGTTTACCTTTACCTATACTGACAGTTCCTATTTTGCCTATGAAGTTGAACTTCCCGGGGTAAGGCATAGCCTTATTCCTGCCATAGATAGCTTATACAGAAAGCTTTCCATAGAAAAATTCCAACAAAATATACCTGTGATTTCACTTGTCTTTTCACCGGCATTTTATTTCTGGGTATATATGTATTTTGCTTTTTATATGATCTATATCCAAAGGGCTTTTTTGTTAAAACCTCTTTTGTTGATATTAATGGTGTGGCTTACAGTGCTTTTGGGACCAACCTACCTTGTAAGATATGTGGTATATTTATGGTTTGGACTGCCACTGTTGTGGATTATAGGACAGGTCAGACTTAAAAAGGAATAAAGAAATTTTTTGTGTTATTATATTATAAAAATTCCTGAACAGGAGAAAATAAGTATGAGTAAGGTTATATATAAAAGTCAGGAAATAAAGGCTGTTACACTGATAGTGGCGCTTATAGCCATAATCACGATTTTTCCCATGAGACTTTGGAATGTGACAAAAACGTCTCAGGCTGTGGATACCACTATTGTTTCCGAGTCGGGAATTGTCAATGATACCACGGATGTTGTGCAGAAGTTTGTTGCCGAATACGATCGTATAGATTCCATAGATGTTTATGTGACGGATCTTATAACTGCAAGATATATGAGACTGGATCTCTACGATGAGAATATGACTCTTATTTATTCCAAGTATGTGGATCTCAAAGAGCTTGAGCTTCCGGGCTATGTAAATGTATGGCTGCACCAGGACCTTGAAGTGGGCAAAACCTATACGGCAGTAATATTTGCCCAGCAGGCTTCCTTTAAGGTGGCTTATGAAACTGTTTCTGCAACTCCCGGTTATCTTGGAGACCTTTTGTATAACGATACTACTGTAGAGGGATATCATCTTGCATCAAGATATAATTACACAGTGCCTCTTGATAAGAAAGTATCCCTTGCACTTATTGCTGTTATTGCAGCTCTTGCTGTGGGCATCTTCTTTGTGACAGATATTGTTGCCAAAAAGCGAGGAATTGAAAACGATAAGCTGGTAACTGTGGGAAAAGCCTTCAGATGTGCAGCTAACCCTGCGGCTGCTGTATTTTACGGAATACTTATTATCATGGTATTTCCGCTTCAGCTTTTTGACTACAGGCCTATAGAAATTGTTTTTTACCTTCTTGGTCTTATAATTGCTGCAGCACTAACCTTTTACGGAATCAATCATAAGCCTGCTCTTAATGAAGAAAAGCTTTTTGATATTAATATAAAAAATATATTGATGATAGTAGCCATTTCTTATGCCATCGGTTTTGGAGTTGAGTATATGAATGCTTTATATACCATTTTCCAGACCCTGGCTGAGAGAAAAGAGCTTATTAGTCTTTTATGCGTTATTATACTGACGTTTTCCGTATCAGAGCTGTTTAATCTTTACAACCTTATATATATTGTAATTGCGGCAGTAGCAGGCAGAAGATACTATGTATTAAATGCTCTGGCAGATACAGAAAAAGAGTATGATCTTAATAATTCAGCTCTTTTATATGCCATAATAATTGCTGTTCTTGGGGGCTTTATTGTTCTTAATTTTATAAGACTTATTGTAAATGCAATCAGAAAAAAGGTTCACGGACAGAAGCTTGGAGTATATCCTACTCCTGCAGGACTTCTTACAATAGTATTATTTGCAGCACTTATCATTATGCGAAATACCAGATGGTGGGGAGTTGTGCTGGTAATAACCTTTACAGCTTTTTATATAAGATTTATGGTTTGGGAAGATAAGGATAAGTGGACAGGTATTTTATCCGGAGGTATGATCCTTAATTTCCTCTCATCTGTAATATATTGTCTTTTACACAGATATTATCAGGCATACAGAGAGGCAAGATTTGCATTTACCTTCCATACAGCTACGGTAACTGCCGAATATCTTACGGCAATGGAAGTAATGGCTATAGTTCTTCTTTTGATGAAGCTTAAAAAACTGGAAAAGGGCGCAGGTCTTAAAAAGAGCTTTGCTCTTGTATGGAAAGAGTGGGTTCTTGTGGGTATAATCGGAGTCTATGCACTATTTACCATTTCAAGAACAGCCTTTCTTGCCATTGGTGCAGCCTGCTTTGTTGTATTTATTCTTCATTCAACTGTTAAGAGTATAGGAAAAAATATTATTGCACTTGTCAGCGCACTTGTTATACTATTTCCTGCAGTGTTTACAATGCAAAGACTTATTCCTGTAATGGTAGGACAGCCGGATTACTTTGATGTGGAAGATGTGGCTGTTTTTGCCAAGGGCGGAACAAACTGGGATAATCTCTATATCATGTATATAGAAAGATACTGGATTGTATTTAAGGATAAAATATTCAGCGCCGGAGATGGTACAAACAAATATCATGAAGATAGAAATAACTATGATGAAAATGGTGTGGTTATTTATACAGACAATGGTGTTTACGTATATCCTACAGACAGATACTGGGATGAGACTTCAGTACTTAGTAATGAAGAGATAATCGGAAGTGCTACTTACAAAAATGAGTCAGATGAATATAATGATATATGTGCTTTAAGTACAACGCTTTTGGACAGCAGTACACTTATAGCTTCAAGTGGCTTGCCGGGGGATTTGCTTGTGGTTCTTGCAAGTGATATTGAGGATACGGATGAATCTGCTGTGGAAAGCTATGCCAATGGACGATTTGCTATTTTCAGATCCTATATAAGTCAGCTTAATATGACAGGACATGCTGAAATGGGAGCAGAGCTTGAGAGCGGAGAAATAGCTGTACATGCCCATAACATTTATCTTCAGGTTGCCTACGATCATGGTATTCCTGTTGGTATCATTTTTGCCCTGTGGGTACTTACTGTAATAATTAGTGGTATATGGTATTCAATAAAGTGTTATAATGAGCAGAAGGTAGCCGGATTACCAATTGCAATAACCATTGGATTTGCAGTGGCAGGTCTTACTGAATGGCTGTTCCAGTTCAGCAATCCTGTTACAATAATGCTGATGCTTGCACTGGCACCTATTATGTTTAGATTTAAGAAAGCGTAAATTCGTAATGAGCGAGAACAAGGAAAAAGAAACGGGGAAGAAACCTGTAAATTACATGAAAATGCAGCGCCGTATAGGACTTATTATCTATGATATCTTAAGTGTTATGGCCGCCAGCTTTTTTGCAATACTCTTTAGATTTGAGTTTCATATGGATCAGATTCCGGATTACTTTATAGACCCTATTGTGCGGTTTATGCCTTTTTCCATAGTACTGACCATATTGCTTTTGTATTTGTTTAAGCTTTATGACAGTCTTTGGGCCTATGCCGGAGAAAATGAACTACAGAATCTGGTAATGGCCTGTGTGCTATCCGGAATAGTAAATGCCATAGGTCTTCAGTTTACAAGATATGAGCATACCCAGCCGGTTCCTCAAAGTTACTACTTTCTGTATACATTTTTGCTGATAACCCTGATATTTATAAGTCGTTTCTCCTATAGATTTATAAGAAGTCAGAAGCATAAATCCGAAAACAGAAATAATGCTACCAGGGTTATGATCATTGGTGCAGGTGAGGCTGCCAATACCATTATCAAGGAAATAACCATAAGCAATTATTCTACCATGGCTATAGGATGTATCATCGATGATGATAAAAATAAATGGGGCAGATATATTCAGGGCATCAGAGTTGTAGGCGGAAGAGATAAGATTATAGAATGTGCGGATCTTTATGATATTGATGAGATTATTGTTGCTATTCCATCAGCTACAAGAACTCAGATGAAAGAAATCCTTGCCATCTGTAAGGAAACAGATTGTAAGCTTCGTTCACTTCCCGGTGTATATCAGCTTGTAAACGGAGAAGTCAATGTAAGTAAGCTTCGTGACGTTGAGGTTGAAGATCTTCTTGGAAGAGAACCTATTACTGTTGATATAGATTCAATTGCAGGTTATGTTCAGGGTAAAACTGTTCTGGTTACAGGTGGAGGCGGCTCCATCGGAAGTGAGCTTTGCAGACAGATTGCCAATCACAAGCCTGAGAGACTTATTATATTTGATATTTATGAAAATAATGCCTACGATATTCAGCAGGAGCTTAAGACCACTCATCCAGAGATGAAGCTTACGGTTCTTATTGGTTCTGTTAGAAATACAAACAGAGTTAATCGTTTGTTTGAAACCTATCGCCCTGATATTGTATATCATGCGGCAGCTCATAAGCATGTACCTCTTATGGAGGACAGTCCTAATGAAGCTATTAAAAATAATGTATTTGGTACCTTTAACACAGCCATGGCTGCAGCCATGAACGGTGCACAGAAGTTTGTCCTTATTTCAACGGATAAGGCTGTAAACCCTACTAACATAATGGGTGCCAGCAAACGTATCTGTGAGATGATAGTTCAGACCTTTAACAGACATTATGATACGGAATTTGTGGCAGTCAGATTCGGTAACGTTCTTGGATCTAACGGTAGTGTTATTCCTCTTTTCAAAAAGCAGATTGCTGCAGGAGGCCCTGTAACAGTTACAGATCCTAATATTATCAGATACTTTATGACAATTTCCGAGGCTGTTTCCCTTGTTCTTCAGGCAGGGGCTTATGCCAAGGGTGGTGAGATATTCGTTCTTGATATGGGTGAGCCTGTTCGTATTCTTGATCTTGCAGAAAATCTTATTAAGCTCTCCGGATACAAGGTTGGTGAGGATATCAAGATTGAATTTACAGGTCTTCGTCCCGGTGAAAAGCTTTATGAAGAAATGCTTATGGATGAAGAAGGACTTCAGGATACGGATAACAGACTTATTCATATTGGTAAGCCTATTGAAATGGATGAGATGCTGTTTTTCAGACAGCTTGAGAAATTAAAGAAAGCTTCCAAGGCTGAAGACAGAAATATCGCCAAGATGGTTCAGGAGGTTGTTGCAACCTATCATCCTACGGAAAAGGAATTGCAGTCTGAAGAATACAGACTTGAGCTTGAAGAAGCTGCCAAACGTGTAAATGAAGAAAGTGATGAATAAAAATGCTCCGGCTTTGTGCCGGAGCTCTTTTTATTGTATAGTATAAGGTGGTAATAAATTAATTTTCACTGGAGAAAATATGATTAAAATTCTATTTACAAGTGCCGGAAGGCGAGTTGAGCTTATGCAGGCTTTTCGTCAGGCTGCGGATATGGTTGATGAAAAGGTAATGATTTACGGAGCTGATATGTCCGATTCAGCACCGGCTCTTGCCTATTGCGATAAAACAGAAATAGTTTGCAGAATATCAGATGAAAGATATATTCCTCTTTTGCTGGAAATATGTAAACGTGAAGAAATAGATGCTCTTATCCCGACTATTGATACAGATTTACTTGTATTGTCACAGCATAAGGCGGATTTTGAAAACATTGGGACAAAGCTTTTGGTAAGTGATCCTGAATATATAGGAGCCTGCAGAGATAAGAGAAAGACTGCGGAATTCTTTGTAAAATGTGGATTAAATACTCCAAACCCCACAGATAATGTGGATAACTACAATGATGGTTTTCCTTGTTTTATTAAGCCTCTTGACGGGAGCTCCAGCATAAATGCCTTTAAAGCAGAATCAAGGCAGCAGCTTCTTGGCCTTGCGGCAAAGGTACCGGATTATATCATTCAGCCCTTTGTAGAAGGTGAAGAGTATACCATAGATATTTTTTGCGGCTTTGATTGTGAGCCTGTATTTATAACCCCAAGAAAACGTCTTGCCATCAGAAGCGGAGAGGTTTTAAAGACGCAGATGTTTATGGATGATAAGATGATAGAGGAATCCAAAAAGCTTCTGGAAAAATTTAAGGCAGTGGGAGCTATTACTGTTCAGCTCATAAGAGGACGTAAGATAGATGACACTGAGGATAAAGACTATTTTATCGAGATAAATCCAAGGTATGGGGGAGGCGCTCCTCTTTCTATTAAAGCCGGAGCTAATTCACCCCTTGCTGTGATAAAGCTTTTGCAAATGGTTAATAAAGGTAAGGAAAATGGTGCAAATTCAGTTGAAGCCGGACTTTCCTATGATCTGGAAGCTGAAAAACATATGGATACCGAAAGTGTATATACACGTTTTGACCAGAGTATCTGTGTAGATAATAATGCTGTCAGGATTTCTTCATTAAGTGAACTATCGGATGCAATTGATGATGATGGAAAAGCTGTAAAGGGATCGCTGCTGGATGGAATTGAAGGAATGATCCTTGATCTTGATGATACCTTATACTCGGAAAAACAGTACGTCAGAAGCGGCTATCATAAAATTGCTGTATCAGGATTGATAGATGCACCTACAGAAGAAATAGAAGAAACATTGTGGAATGCCTTTTGTGATAAAAAGCAGGCAATTGATGTAATGCTTCAAAAATATGGTATTTCGGATGAAAATATAAAGAAGCAGATAGTTAGTGTATATCGTCTGCAGGAGCCTGATATTACTCTTTATCCGGATGCAAGGCTTCTTCTTGATAAGCTTTGCAAAATGAATATTAAGCTTGGACTTATAACAGACGGAAGACCTGAAGGTCAAAGAGCCAAGATCAGGGCTTTGGGTATCGAAGAGTTTTTTGATGAAATAATTATTACAGATGAGCTGGCAGGAAAAAGCGGCAGGGCAGAGGACTTTAGAAAACCAAACCCACTGGCTTTTGAAATAATGCAGAAAAGGCTTGGAATCCCAATGCATAAGCTTATGTATGCAGGTGATAATGAAAATAAGGATCACAAAGCACCTCTTATGCTGGGAATGAAGGCTGTATGGTTTAATAACGAGGATGCCTTTAGAAAAATGACTTCCAAAATGCCAATTAACTAAGGAAGCATAGAGTTATTTTGGATAAAAGTCATACAAAAAAATTTGGGAGAAGTATATGAAAAAGCATGTCTTCTATGAACGAATTGTAAAGAGAATACTGGATATAATCATATCCGGATTGTTCCTTGTTTTGTTTAGCTGGGTATACCTTATTTTATACATTATGGTAAAAAGTAAGCTTGGAAGTCCGGTTTTGTTTAAGCAGGACAGACCGGGATATAAGGGTAAGATCTTTAAAATGTATAAGTACAGATCCATGACAGATGAAAAGGATGAAAAAGGAGAGCTTCTTCCCGATGAAGTAAGGCTCACACCTTTTGGCAAAAAGCTTAGAAGTACATCCCTTGATGAGCTTCCGGAAATGCTTAATGTATTTAAAGGAGATATGTCACTTATTGGACCAAGACCACTTCTTGTATCCTATCTGCCTTTGTACAATGAACGCCAAAAGCATCGGCATGATGTAAGACCCGGTATAACAGGCTATGCTCAGGCCTATGGCAGAAACAGTATCACCTGGGAAGAAAAGTTTGAAAAGGATGTGTATTACGTAGAACACTGCTCTTTTTTACTGGATTTAAAGATTCTCTTTCATACAGTAAAGGTAGTGCTTACTCATGAAGGGATATCCAGTGCTACTTCAGCTACTATGGAAGCCTTTACCGGAACGAAAGAGGAATAATTGATTTATCTGAAATATAATAATTAAAGCATTCACGACAATTACTTTAATAAGATGGCATTGGGGAATGATATGTCGAAGATATTGATTTTAGCAAATAATTCAACAGGTTTATATATATTCAGGAATGAACTGGTGGAAAGACTTTTAAAAGAGGGCCATGAGATTGTAGTAAGTATTCCTGATACTGAGCATGTTCTTGAGCTTGAGGATGAAGGGTGCCATATAATAAATACCGAAATGGACAGAAGAGGGACCAATCCGCTTCATGATTATAAACTTTACAGATTCTACAGAAGTCTCTTGAAATCTGAAAAGCCGGATATGGTTTTGACCTATACCATTAAGCCTAATGTTTATGGCGGATATGCCTGCAGAAAAGAGCATGTTCCTTATATTTCCACTGTGACAGGGCTTGGAAGTTCCTTTGAGTGGACAGGAATAAAAAAGAAAATGATAGTCACCATGTATAAAATGGGACTAAAGGGATGCAGGTGTGTATTTTTCCAAAATGCAGCCAATAAAAAGCTTTTTGAAGAGCTTAATATAAAAGGCCAAGGCTCTGAGCTGGTTAACGGTTCAGGGGTAAATCTTGAAAAACATTCTTATGAAGATTATCCGGGACATAAGGATGACATAACGAGATTTTTGTATATAGGCAGGATCATGCGGGAAAAGGGCATTGACGAGTATTTATATGCAGCCAGAAAGCTTAGAGAAAAATACGGAGACAAGGTTTCTGTCAGTGTCCTTGGATATAGTGATGAAGATTATGAAGTGCAGCTTAAAAGAGCAGTTAGAGATAAATATCTTAAGGTGATTCCATTTCAGAAAAATGTACATCCATATATAAAAGAAGCTGATGCTATAGTGCTTCCATCCTATCATGAGGGTATGTCCAATGTGCTTATGGAAGCGGCAGCCACCGGAAGACCTGTTCTTACTACCAATATTAATGGTTGTAAAGAAACGGTAGACGATGGTATATCCGGTATCCTGTTTAAACCAAGAGATCAGGAAGCACTTCTCAATGCCATGGAGCTTTTTGCTGAGCTTCCGCAGCAGCAGAGAGCTGAAATGGGAAGATGCGGCAGAAATAAAATGGAAAAAGAATTTGACAGAAAGAAGATTGTTCAGGCTTACGTTTCAAAAATAAATGAAATAATAAAAAAGAACAATTAAAGGGAATGTTTTTATGAAATCCAAAATTGTAAGTATAAAAGACTATCTTTGGGAGCATAAAATAATATTGATATTTGTCATAGGATTTATGGCAAGACTGTTTGCTCTTGGAAATCTTGCGGGTAATCATTCCGTATATCAGGATGAGGCTTTTCCGGGATATGAAGCCTGGAGTCTTATAAATTATGGCCATGATTCCCATGGGTATACAATGCCTGTATATTTTGAAACCTGGGGCAGTGGCATGAGTGCCATGCAGATATATCTTATGGTTCCCTGTGTTGCACTTTTTGGACTCAGTTCCTTTAGTATCAGAATTCCACAGGCAGTTCTTGGATGTCTTACTCTGGTAGCATTTTATTTTTTTATGAAGCGAATAAGAAATGAAAAGACAGCCCTTATAGGAGCCGCAATATTTGCCATTATTCCATGGCATATCATGATGAGCAGATGGGCTTTGGATTGCTATTTTCTTCCGGGATTTTTGCTCTTTTCTCAGCTTTTTTTGCTAAAGGCTGAGGATGATAATAAATGGTTTATGGTATCCATGCTGTTCTATGGTCTTAGTCTTTACTGTTATGCTGCGGCATGGGTCATGATGCCCTTTATAGTAGGCATACAGTCGTTATATATGCTATTTTCAAGAAAAATAAAATTTGATAAGTATATAATTATCGGCTACGGGATATTGGTAATTGTTGCACTGCCTCTTTTATTGTTTGTACTTGTGAACTGGGGCTTTATAAATGAAATCGTAACTCCTTTTATATCAATACCAAAGCTGGCATTGTTTAGAACAGATGAGATGGATCTTAGTCTTAAATCCATGCTGCAGCATCTTTATGATACATTTGTAATGATGGTGACTCAGGATGACGGAAGACTTACAAATGCTACACCTCAGTTTGGTTTATATTATAAATTCAGTTTGATTTTTATTATTATAGGCCTTGGAATAAGCCTTAAATCAATTATCAAAAAAGAAAACACAAGAGACATTATCATGTGGGTTCAGATGATTGCCGGATTTGCTCTGGGAAGTACTATTGTAGCTTACTTTAGCAGGATAAATATTATTCATATTCCAATGATCTTTTTCCTGGTAATAGGACTTAGTGAGGTTATAAATTATTTCGGTGAAAAGGCAAAATATATATTATTCGTTGTATATGCGGCGAGTTTTATGATGTTTAGCGTATATTATGTGGCCTATCACGATGATCTGGTGGCAGAATCCAATTATGACGGAATCGGTCAGGCTCTTAAGGCGCTTAAAGAAACAGAGCATGGCACTGTACATATATTATCCTGGCAGATCATGTATCCTTATGTTTTATATTATGATCAGTATCCTACTGATCTGTTTATTGAGACAGTGGACTATGATCCTGATACCACCAGAAGATATTTATTCCCAAGAACCTTTGAAGGCTATGACTATATGGCAACTATTGAAGATGAGCCTGTTTCAGGGGATGTTTACATGTGCGTAAGTAAAGATGAGGAAATGCTTAAGTATATGCAGGATAATAACATGCAGATTACCAATTATAATTATGTATATGTTGGCATAGCACAATAATCGGTTGTATGCGACTTTTGTTGACAGACAGTGTATAATAGATTAGTGTGTAATGCTTGTTTAAAAATAAGCACAAATAATTAAGTCATAAATCAGAGAGGTTTTATTTATGAGTTTATATGAAAAACTTTTAAGCGGCGAAGAAAAGTTATCCTTAGTGGGACTTGGTTACGTAGGTATGCCTATAGCAGTTGCCTATGCCAAGAAGATTAAAGTAGTGGGCTATGATTTTAATGCTGCAAAGGTTGATCTATA
>JAILBM010000055.1 GCA_024680925.1 Butyrivibrio sp. | reverse complement strand
AATATATTCTTAAATGCTTCCTGTGCCTTTGAAGGATCCTTGCCCCAGCTTCCTGGTCTTACAGGCCATATCATAATAGTTCCTTCATGAGGCTCATATTCAGCAGGCATGCAATAGCCATCTATAGAAGGCGTTGAATTTTTAATTATCATAAAATCTTACCTTTGCGCCAATTTTAATTATGGCATAAATCAATATTTACGCTAAAAATATATTTAAAATTTATTGTCAGGAAAGTCTGTTTTTAAAATCCTCGTAACCAAAGCTTTTTATGACCTTCTCAGTACCGTCCGAATATCTCACTGCAATATCCGGCAGAGCCATTCCATTAAAGGTATTGTTCTTGACCATAGAATAAATAGCCATATCCTTAAAGGTAAGTCTGTCACCTATATGAAGCTCTTTGTCAAAACTGTAATCTCCTATAACATCACCTGCAAGGCAGGTTCTTGAATAAAGACGATAACCAAACTTTTTTTCTCCAATCTCTCCGGAGTCATCAAGAGGTGGTCTATAAGGCATTTCCAGTACATCAGGCATATGACAGGCAGCAGAAGCATCCAGGATAAGGACAGGAAGTACTTCAGTCTGAACAATATCCATAATAGTTGTTTCCAAATCTCCTGCATCCAAAGCTATTGCTTCTCCGGGTTCTAAATATACTTCCACCTTATATTTATCTTTAATTTCTTTTATAAGGCCAATTAAGCCTTCAACATCATAATCCTCTCTTGTTATATGATGTCCTCCTCCGAGATTTAGCCATTTTACATCCCCTGAAGATAAATATTTGCTGAATTTATTTTCAAATTCTCTATATGTCTTAAGAAGTGGTTCAAAGCCCTGCTCACAAAGAGTATGAAAGTGAAGTCCGTTTACTCCCTTTGGAAGTTTATCAGGCATGTCACATAATCTTACTCCAAGGCGGGACCCAGGAGCACAGGGATCATATATGGCATGTTCATCCTGCGTTGATAATTCGGGATTAACTCTAATACCGATTCCAAGATTACCCTCAAGGGCCTTTTTCTCCCAATATTTTCTGTGATGCTCAAGTTGTGAAAGAGAATTAAAGCTAATATGATCACATATACCTGTAAGTTCTTCCATTTCCTTATCTCCAAAAGCAGGAGAAAAAACATGATTCTCTTTATGAAACTCTTCAAAACCAAGCCTTGCTTCATATAAGCCCGAAGCCGTAACTCCTGAAATGTATTTTGAAATAAGGGGATACATACAAAAGCCTGAAAAAGCCTTTTGAGCCAGCAAAATATGAGCTCCGCTTTCCTTTTCAACCTTTTGCAGTATTTCCAGATTATGTATCATGTTTTTTTCATCAATGATATAAACCGGTGTTTTTAACATTTACAGCACCTCAATTATTCTTAAATAGTATCGTTTTAAAAATACTACTTGAATTATATAGTAAAACCCGCAGGTTATGCGGGTTTTAAAATCATTTGTTAATCTACAAGTACAGGATTTTCATCTACAACCCAAGGAAGACCGTATTCATTAAGCATTTCCATATATGGATCCGGATCAAATTCATCTGTTGTAAATACACCCTTTTTGTTCCAGATTCCACTAGCTACAAGAGCTGTACCGATCATTGCAGGAACACCTGTGGTATAACTGATTGCCTGAGAGCCAACTTCCTTGTAACATTCCTGATGGTCACAAACATTATAAATATAAACAGTCTTTTCCTTGCCATCCTTTACACCGGTAAAGATACAACCAATATTTGTCTTACCTACTGTTCTTGGTCCAAGTGTTGCAGGATCAGGAAGAAGAGCTTTAAGGAACTGAATAGGAACAATCTCTCTGCCCTCAAACATAACAGGACTTGTGGAAAGCATTCCTACATCCTCAAGACATCTCATATGATCAAGATAGCTCTGTCCGAAGGTCATAAAGAAACGAATTCTCTTAACTCCGGGAATATTCTTGGCAAGAGCTTCAATTTCTTCATGATGAAGAAGGTACATATCCTTCTGACCTACCTGTGGGAAATCATACTCTCTCTTTATTTCCATAGGCTCTGTCTCAACCCAGTGACCGTTTTCCCAATAACTTCCGTTGGC
>JAILBM010000052.1 GCA_024680925.1 Butyrivibrio sp. | reverse complement strand
CTTCTCTTACAGAGGAAGAAGCACTTGAAGCAATAAAAAATTATTGCATCATCAATAACCCGGATTTGGAAAGCATGGTAAATTCAGATGAATACGATATTTATTGGGAGGTTACCACAAATGAAAACAATGAAATAGTTGTTTTATACAGATCCTATACCGGTGCAGAACAAAGATTTTATATTGATCCTGCCACAGGACAGACTCATGTTACCGAGAGAGTGCCGGGAATAATCGATGAGGAGCAGCCTACCGAAGAAAGTCTTAATGTAAGAGATTATGAGTAAACTCCTAAAGAGAGAAAAAAATTACAGAATAAATAATATTTTAAGAAGATCGCTGTAAATAGCGGTCTTCTTTTTTACTTTGGAGGGATTGTTGACAGGTGCGTAATTTGCTAAAATAATATACGTATAAATGTTTATAATTGACTGATTTTTGAATAAACGGGCCTGAATAAAAGGCCAGAGGTAGCTGATGGATAATAACAAAAAGGTATTACTGATAGGTGATAAAAAGAGTTTTATGGTTACGGCAATAGCAAACGGGCTTAAGGATGAGAACTTTGAGATTATACAGGTAGAAACAGACATTACGGAAATAAGTCGTATGGATGCGGATACTCTGCCTTTTATATGGGTACTTTATCTGGATAATTCCGTTGATGAAAAGTCAGAGCAGCTTACATATATCAAGGACTCTGTGGTGGAAAAAAGAGCCTTTTTTTATCTTATAGGAAATCCTGATGAATTGGAAGTTGCTCAAAATGTTATACCTTCGATTATTATAAGAGATACCTTTACAAGACCTTTAAATGTATCTTCACTTGCAGCAGAGCTTGAAAAGGCAGTTAATGAAGGGGAGAAGATTGCAGAAAAAAAGAAAATCCTGATTATAGATGACAATCCCACAACACTTCATTTATTACAGATGCAATTAGAAAAAAACTACAGGGTATTTATAGCTTCTTCAGGAATGAATGGGATATCCTTTTTGTTAAAGCAGCCTGTGGATCTCATATTATTGGATTATGAAATGCCTGTGGCTGACGGACCTCAGATACTTGAAATGTTAAGACAGGATTCCAAATTATCTTCTATACCCGTAATGTTCCTTACAGGTAAGAGTGATAGGGAGAGCGTTATTAAAGCAGTTTCTTTAAAGCCTGTTAATTATCTTCTTAAGACACTTCCACCTAATGAACTTATAGGACAGATTGATGATTTTTTTGCCAAGACCAAGTGAGTGAGGTAAAAATATGAGTGATATTAATACTGAAGTAATAGATTACAGTAAAAGACTATATTTTGATGAACCGGAGTTAACTGAATGTGAAATGACAGACGCTGATGTGGAAGCTATGTCTGAAAATGAGAAAAAACAGGTTATTGGAGCATATATGAATTTGCTCAGGCTTATATATGAATCTGATCCTGTGCGAATAAGTTATTCCAATACAATAATTAAGATAGCCAGAAGCATGAATAATATTGAGTTTGAAGGAATTGGATATTTTCATATGGCTATTTTTTTTAATGCATCCTATAAGTACTATTACAGATTCAGAGAAACTATGTTGCAGGCAGTGGAGTTGTTAAAAAATACCACCATGTATCCGGCTCTTTCTTCGGCTTATACACTTCTTGGTGTTGATGCCAATAATTACGGACAATACAATCTTAATCTGGATTATTTTTTATTGGCCAGGTACTATGCTAATTTACAAAATGATCCTTATATCATTGCACTTGTTCATTATTTCTTTTCAGGTTTTTATATCATGGTTGGTGATATGGATGCTGCTTTTGATTATGCTCTTAAGTCCGTTGAATATTATGAAATAGATACAAAAAGAAATTCTGAATTTGATTATTTTGGCAGTGATGGAATGGACATGGCTTATTGCATGCTGGGGCAGTGCTATATCTTTAAAAATCAAAATGATGATGCCATAAGATGTTATCAAAAGAGCCTTGAGAGAGAAAAATTATATACTCCAAGCTATGATTGTCCTAATACAGCTCTTATTTACACCTTCCATGTAATGGCACTTCATGTATCGGATAATATAGCCGGGCGAAATAAAGTTGTGGACGAATTTATAGATATTCTGGAAAATCATACCCCGTCGCCGTCATTTTTTTTGCATATTATAGATATGGTATATTATCTGATTCGAATCGGTGAGTATGAATATGCCTTACGTATAAATAAAATAATGATAGACTCCAATATTGCAAAGGATAATCCTAATTTCGGATTGTATATTTCAAATATTTCCATAGAAATTTCAAGACATTTTAATGATGAGAATGCCATATTTATCTCTATGCAGCATTTTTATGATTTTTACAGAAATAATAATAAATATGTCTTTGAGAACCTGCGCAGGTCCACAGAACTCAGACTTGAAATTGATGATATTCAGAAGGCAAAAAATGATATTGAAGTAGCAAAGGCGGCCAATAAAGCCAAAAGTAATTTTCTTTCCAGTGTTTCCCATGAAATAAGAACTCCTTTAAATGCCATTTTGGGAATGGATGAGATTATAATGCGGGAGACCAAAGATGATGCAATATATAATTATGCCAAGGATATTAAGAGCGCCGGAAACACCTTGCTTGGACTTATCAATGATATTTTGGATTTTTCAAAGCTGGATGCCGGTAAGATCAATATCATTGCGGTGGAATATGACATTAGCTCTGCAATAAACGATCTTATCAATATGGTTTATCAGAGGGCTTTAAATAAAGGATTGGAATTAAAAGCAGATATTGATGAAAATATACCGGTATTTTTGTATGGTGATGAGATCAGAGTTAAGCAGTGTGTGCTTAATATATTAACAAATGCCGTAAAATATACGGAAAAAGGCTCTGTTACTTTGAAAGTATCCGCCAGAAAGGCTACTGATGAAGAAATCGATAATGTCAAAAACTTAGAATACATAAATGCAGAAGGGAAAAAACTGAATATACAGGAGGACAGGCGTCATTTAAACGAAAAAAATATTATTGCACTTCGTTTTAGCGTAATAGATACCGGCATTGGTATCAAGGAAGAAGATATTAAAAAGCTGGCTATTCCCTTTGAACGAATAGAGGAAGAGAAAAACAGAAATATTGAAGGTACAGGTCTTGGAATGAGTATAGTTCGAAGACTCCTTGATATGATGGGATCAAAGCTTGAGGTATATAGTGTATATGGTGAAGGCTCCACATTTTCCTTTGAAGTATTGCAGGGTGTCAGGTCAAAAGAAAAACTTGGAAACTATAGCGAAAGGTTTTTACAAAATCAAAGCAGGAAAAGTGAATTTAAAAGAGAGTATATTGCTCCTAAGGCACGTATCTTGATAGTAGATGATACCCCTGCAAATCTTACGGTGGCAAAGGGACTTCTTAAACCGATAGGTGCACGGATAGATACTGCCCAAAGCGGTGAAGAAACCCTAAAGCTTGTCAGGGACAATAAGTACGATATTCTGTTTATAGATCACAGAATGCCTAAAATGGATGGTATCGAAACCTTAAAGGCTCTAAAAAGGCTTGAGGTAAACTTATCCAAAGATGCCCCTTGTATAGCCCTTACTGCCAATGTGATTTCCGGAGCGAGGGAGATGTTCTTAAATGAGGGCTTTAACGATTATCTGACCAAACCTATTGATTTTGTAAAATTCACCAAAATGGTCAGATTTTATCTGCCAAAGGAGCTGATTGAAGAAGCCCCTGATGATATTGCCAAAGACCCCGTTGATATTGCAGAGGGCAATGATACTGAATCAGTTCCTGAAGATGGTGATAGCAATAAAAAGAAAATATTAAAAGAGGTACAGGGTATGGACTTAGATGCAGCTCTAAAAAGCTGCTGCGATGACTTTGAGATACTCATAAATACCATGAGAGATTTTATAATTTCCGCTAAATCACAGCCTGAAAAGATAGAGGAATATTTTTTGTCTTCTGATATAAAGAACTATACAATCCTGGTTCATGGTCTTAAGTCTGCAGCCAGGTTTGTGGGAGCTTTAGAGCTTTCCCGTGAAGCAGAATATCTGGAAAAATGCGGTGATGAAGGAAACATAAAAGAAATAGAAATAAAGACACCAAAGCTTTTATCAGATTTTGTGACAATTTCAGAGAATATGGAAAGAGCCTTAATAGAAATAGACCCAGATAAAAATGAAGTGTCATCCTGCAACGAGGCTGCGGAAGATACAGAAAGTTCCAAGCCTGTAATAGATGAAAATGCATTAAAGGAAATATATGACGGAATAAAAGAATTTGTATCGGCTTATGATTTTAAATCTGCTGAAGGACTTATAAACATGCTGCAGGATTATGCCATGCCGGAACCGGATAAAGAAAGAATTTCAAAAATAAGTGACATGGTACGAAATGTTGATCATGATGGAATTTTGGAAATGCTGAAATGAGCCCGGGCAAAATGAGCCAAGGTGATAAAAAAATTTTAATGTAAAAAGGGGGATTACTATTAACATGAGAATAAGGAAAAAAGTCACAGGTTTTATATTAATGTTTCAGATATGCGCTCTGTTTTTTGCCTGTACAGGACTTACCGGATGCAGTTTGAAAAAATCTCAGGGGCTTTCAGAATATTGGACCAGGGACTCGGCAGTGGCTGAAAGCATTGTGAATTATGTTACCAAGGTTACAAATAAAAAGGATAAGGAAAATTTTATTCCTGTGGAAGATCGTATTGCCGTGTTTGATATGGACGGTACCCTGACCTGTGAGACTTATTACACTTATTATGACACAATGATGTTTATAAATTATTGCCTTGATGATTATCCTGACAAGGTTTCTGAGGAGTTAAAAGAGGCAGCGGCGGAGATTAAACCTGGTTATACTGCAGGGGAAGAGCTTGCAAGGAATTTTGCCAAGGCTTATGCCGGAATGACAGTTCAGGAGCTCTATGATTATGCAGTGGAATTTGGGCAAAAAGAAACTGAGAGTTTTCAGAATATGCGCTATATAGATGGCTTTTATCTGCCAATGGTGGAGCTGGTGAAATATCTTTATGACAATGATTTTACCATTTATGTGGTTAGCGGCACAGAAAGAACCACCACAAGAGCTATTGTTGCCAATTCTCCCATAAAAGATTATGTGACTCCAAATCATGTTATAGGAACGGAATTTGAAGTGAAAGTTAAGGGATACGAAGACGTTTCTTCAAACATGGATTATAAATATGCTGATGGTGATGAACTGGTATTTACCGGTGAATTTATTCAGAAAAATCTTAATGCCAATAAAACAATATGGATTGAACGTGAAATAGGTAAAAGACCTGTTCTTGCCTTTGGAAACAGTGGCAGCGATACAAGTATGATGAATTATGTAATTGATGAGAGAAATCAATATCCGGCAGAGGCATATATGATTGTTGCCGATGATAATGTTCGTGAATGGGGAACTCAGGACTGGTCTGAAAAATCAGCTGCGTATTCAGAACAGGGATTTATTCCAATCTCTATGAAAAACGATTTTCTTAAGATATATCCGGACACGGTGACAAAGTCTGAGCAGCAGTATACAGAAACAGAAGAAGCAGAAAATGCTGCCTGACTCATTTTTAGTAACCTTGACATGGAATGATGAATTTAGGTATTATTCAAAAAGAATCATATTTTTTTAAAGATGAAGGATATTATGAGTAATACTTATAAAACAAAGCCCAGAAATGCCATAATTGAATATTTAAAAAACAATGCTGATACACGTTTTACTGCAAAGGATATTATAAATGCCATAAATAACGGATTTGATGTTGTTGACAGGTCCACCATTTATCGTAATCTGGAGAGATTATGTATTGAAGGCAAAATTGTGAAATACAAGGAATCTGACATAAATGCAGCATGTTACCAGTATTCCGAACATCACAGTGAGTGTCATAGCCATATTCATGCCGAGTGCACCAAATGCGGCAGAATATTTCATATGGACAATGACATTTTTGCCGAGGCTGAAAGCCGAATGAAATCAATGTATGGCATAGATATAGATTATGGAAAAACGGTTATCATAGGACTTTGTGATAAATGTAAAAAATAAATGATATTGGACATCCGAAGACGATGAGTTTTCGGATGTTTTTTATTTAATAGGAAATTCTGACTTGTAAATATAGCAAAAGATATTTTGGTAAAAAAAATAAATTGCGATATAGTTGCATTTTTCGTTGACAAGGGTTGCATATGTAAATATAATAAAATGCGATTGTGTTGCAAAAGGCAGGTGACCATATGGCTAGAGAAGTGCCGTTAGTTATAATTACAGGATATCTTGGATCGGGAAAGACAACACTGATGCAGAATATCCTCAAGCAGGAAAAAAGAAAGATTGCCCTGATAGTAAATGATATGGGCAGCATAAATATAGATGCTTCAATACTTAACAAGTCTGAGAATGAAGTAGTTCAGGTGGAAATGGTTGAGATGCAGAACGGCTGCATCTGCTGCACCTTAAGGGATGACTTTATGAAAGAGATAGAGAGACTTTCACAAGATAGAACCATAGAGGCCATATTTGTTGAGGCATCAGGTATCAGTGAGCCTTCTTCAATTGCAGGAGCTTTTGTAAATTACGAGGAAATGACACCTGATACAAGGGTTTAT
>JAILBM010000024.1 GCA_024680925.1 Butyrivibrio sp. | reverse complement strand
AGATGAGAGAGCAAATGAAGAAATACTAAAGCTTAAAGAACGGGTTGAGAAAGTATCAAGTCAGGATAGTCTTAATATAGTTGTTCTTGCAGATACTCATGCCACAGTTAACGGAACATGGGACAATACCATGTCTCATATGAAAAAGTTTGTAGCTACAGGAGCCAGATTAGATAAGTTTGTCCATCTGGGAGACCTTACCGATGGTATGGTTCAAAAGGCTGCCACTGAATATTATAACCAAAATATGATAAATGATATGAAGAGTCTGGGGATTCCTTTCAGAATGCTGGTGGGTAATCACGATTCTAATTATTTCAGAAATAATCCGGAACCTTTTGAACATAAGGAGCTGGAAAGACTTTATATGCCAAGGGATGCAAAGGAAGTACATAGAAAGAGGGGAAAACTCTATTACTATGAAGACCATACAGATAAAGGCATCAGGTGTATATATCTGGATTCATTTGATTACAGGGAAAAGGTAAGATATGGGTATTCTGAGGAGGAACTGGAATGGCTTGAAAAGGTTCTCCTTAAAACACCTAATAAATTATGTGTAGTAGTATTCAGTCATGTTCCACCAACACCAAGACTCCACTACTGGAGTAAGGAGATGCGTGGAAGTAAGAGGCTTGTGAGGATACTTCAAAGATATCAGTATAGAAGCCAGGGCAAGCTCCTTGGATTTATTCACGGCCATAATCATGGCGATCAGGTATTTGAAGAATATGGTTTTCCTGTAATATCCATGGGATGTAATAAATGTGAGGAATGCAGGGATATTAAACCTGAAGGATGTGAGACGGCAGAGAGAGCGCTTGGAGAAGTATCCGAGGATTTATGGGATGTTTTAGTCATAAATGCATCAGAAAGGACTATCGACTGTGTAAGATATGGGGCAGGAAGTGACAGACATATTGATGCTACAGCTTCTTATAAAAGAAAGGAGCCAAAAGAATATATGACAAAAGTTATTACTTATGGCACCTTCGATCTATTTCATGAAGGCCATTACAAACTGCTACAAAGAGCAAAGGCTTTAGGAGATTATCTAATTGTTGGAGTAACTACAGAACACTTTGATCAGGCAAGAGGTAAGGTAAATGTAGTTGATTCCATAATGACCAGAATTGAAAATGTCAAAAAGACCGGCTTTGCGGATGAAATAATAGTTGAAGACCATGAAGGTCAGAAAATTGAAGATATTCAAAAGTATGGCATAGATATTTTTACCGAAGGTTCTGACTGGACTGGATATTTTGATTATTTAAATGCCTTCTGTAAAGTTATATATTTAGACAGAACTCCTGATATATCCTCAACTCTTATAAGAGGTGACAGATTTAAACTTATAAGAGTGGGAATTGTGGGAACGGGACGAATTGCCCCGAGATTTGTAAGAGAGTCCAGATATGTTTCAGGTCTTATTGTATCCTGTGCCTTTAATCCGATAAAAAATGGCGATAACAGATTCCAACGGGAAGATGAAATAAGGGTTTACAGAAAGAGTTATGAAGAATTCTTAAAGCACGTAGATGCCGTATATATAGCATCTCCCCATGAAACTCACTATGAATATGCCAAAATGGCAATACTGGCTCATAAGCATGTACTATGTGAGAAACCCATGACCTTTACCTACGGTGAAGCAGTTGAGCTATATATTCTTGCGGGAAAAGAAAATGTGGTTCTGATGGAAGGTATTAAAGCGGCATATTGTCCGGGATTTCAGCAACTGATAAATGTTGCGGTAAGTGGTGCTATTGGAGAAATAAGAGATGTGGAAGCTTGTTTTTCACGTATAGCTGATGCTGATTCCAGAGAGATGACAGATGATAAATATGGCGGAGCTTTCCTTGAATTTGGCGGATATCCTCTTCTTCCGATATTTAAAATATTTGGAACTAATTATGAAAAAATGAATATTGAAAGTATAGAGGCTGAGAGCGGAATTGACCTTTATACCAAGATCTCTTTTAAATACAAAAACGGTCTTGCTATGGCTAAAACCGGTGTGGGTGTTAAGTCGGAAGGTCAGCTGATAATAGCTGGAACTAAGGGATATGTAATAGCAGAGTCACCTTGGTGGCTGACTAGAAAATTTGAAGTAAGATATGAGGATCCTAACAGGATTGAACACTATGAACCAAAGTTTTTAGGAGATGGTCTTAGATACGAGATAAGCGAATTTATTAAGCGAATAAATGGCACAAGCGATATGGTTTATAGACTTACTGCAGATGAATCAATAGCTATGGCAAGAGTTGTAGAAGAATTTATGAAGATAAGGAATTCTAAAGAGAAATGAGAATAGGCATAATAGGAACCGGAAGAATTTCAAAAAGGTTTTCCGAGGATTGTAAGCATGTAAAGGAAAACATAGCTCAAATAGAGCTTGTGGTGTTTAATCCTCATATTGAAAGTGCCAGGAAGTTTTCTGTAGAGCACGAAATACAAAAGTATACTGATGATTGGGATGAGTTCCTAACTATGATAGATGCGGGGTACGTAGGTGCCCCGCATCATAGTCATGTAATGTATTCCAGGAAACTTTTGGAAGCCGGCAAGCATGTGCTGTGTGAAAAGCCTATGGCCATTAGTGAAAACGAAGCCAAGGAACTTTTTGCATTGGCAGAGAAAAAGAATCTGGTGCTTATGGAAGCTATGAAGACAGCCTATGCCCCGGGATTTATAGCTTTATGTGATATGGTAAAATCCGGAAAAATAGGCACTGTTGTAGATGTGGAAGCAGCATTTACAAGGCTTACTCCTGTTAACTGCAGAGAATATCAAGATAGTGAATACGGAGGAAGTTTTACTGAGTTTGGGTCATATCCACTGCTTCCTATTTTGAAGTTGTTGGGAACAGATTATAAAGCTGTATCCTTTAAATCCATTAAAGAGGCTAACGGTGTTGACAGTTATACCAAGGCATTTATTGATTATGGTGAAAAAATGGCTACCTGTAAGGTGGGGCTTGGAGTTAAAAGCGAAGGCCAACTTCTCATATCAGGTACAAATGGGTATATTATTGTGCCGTCTCCATGGTGGCTTACTAAAAGCTTCCAGGTAAGATATGAAGATCCAAACAGAATAGAAAATTATGAGTATCCTTTTGAATATTACGGTCTTATCTATGAGATAGAGGAATTTTGCTGTAGAGTTTCAGGAAAAAATACTACAACAAAAGAGAGTCTACTGGCTGAAGAAAAAGAGGCTCTAGCCAGAGCTCAAATAATGGAGAAGTTTCTTAAAGAGTCCGGACGGGATTTGGGCAAAAAAGAAATTACAAACAGCACCTGTAATGGCGATGGCAAAGAAGTGAGAATCTGGGCTCACAGAGGCTGCAGCATGACTATGCCTGAAAATACAATTCCGGCTTTTGTGGCAGCAGCTGGTATCCCTGGAATAACAGGAATAGAGTTTGATGTACAGTTTTCTTTTGATGGAGAAATAGTTGTAATACATGATGAAACTGTGGACAGAACTACAGTCAGAAATGGAAATGTCAGAGATTATACTTTAAGAGAACTCCAAGATATGGAGCTTGCTATTAAGGATGAGGATAAGGCAGCAGGCAGGTTTAATACTAAGGATTATCATATTCCGTCTCTGCGAGAAGTGTTTGATGCCCTTGCTCCATATTGCAGAGATAATGATCTGATGCTGAATATAGAGTTTAAGACAAGCGTTATCAGATATGAAGGCATAGAGAAAAAAGTGTATGATATGGTAAGGGAGTATGATGATTATAATTTATCAGAGAATATCGTTTATTCATCATTCCTTGCTGATTCTATAAAGGTAATAAAAGAGATTGATCCTAAAGTAAAAACAGGAATGCTTGCAGGCAAGCTCACAGACTGCCTGCGCATGGGAAAAGAAGTAAATGCAGATGCCTGGCATCCGGAAATAAGATGGTTACAACATGGTGATAATAGTAATCTTGAGGGCAAGCCTGTAAGGGCCTGGAATGTTTGTGAGCCATTATATAATACGGATAGAGTATATACAGGCGAGGATCTTAGGAAGTATACCTGTTTTGGAGTTACGGACTTATTTACTAATGAGCCGGAGAGGTATTTGTGAATGCCAGTGGTAATAGAGATGGTCTATCGAAAGCACAAGTAGCATTTCTTGATTTTGTTGCTGGAAAAGAACCTACGGATGAGTTTACAAATAAGATAAATGATGAAGTAGTAAAAGCTCGAAATAAAGAAGAATGGAGGGCTGAATATATGACATTGTTGCAAAGGGATAGAGAAAAATTTGAAGAGGGAAAGGCAGAAGGGAAGACTAACGAACTGGTTTCTTTAGTAGAAGAAGGATTGTTAGATATTGAGATTGCAGCAAAGAGGCTGAATATTACTGTGGATGAGTTTGAAAAGCTCATAGATGCCAATGAAAGTAATGATAAATAATTTTGGTAAAAACTAAATATTGTATAAACTTTAACCGATATATGTTAAAATGGAAATAGTAATTATTGTTATTTCTGTCATATAAAAGCATTTGTCGGGGAAATAAGTGTTTAATAGACAGGTACTTTGACAGGGTACCTGTTTTTTTATTAAAAAAAATCACATATGAGAGGCGGGAAAATGAGTAAAGAGTATAAAAACGTAATATCAATTCCAGTTCATGAAAAGCCTGAAGTGATAATAGATTTGCTATGCAATATAAAAAAATATACTAAAAACACTGCTGTAGTGCTCCATGTTAGTAAAGGCTTTAATTGGAATAGTTTATATCTAAATAAAGAAAAGTTTATAAGAAGCATTGAAGAAATGGAAGATGTGTATATTAATCCTGAGCATCTGGATACAAAATGGGCAGGTATTATACAAACACATATTTCGAATTTTAAATATATGGATTCAAACATAGATTTTGAAAATTTTGTTTTAATGGCAAGCAATCAATTATTGATTTCATATGATATGGATAAGTGGATTGGAAATAATATCATAGGTGTAAGAAATTGGCAAAAACTTGATGTATGGGACTGGGTTTTTAAATCTAAAGCGCTTAATGATAAATGTTTCCAAAACATATTGAAGGAAATAAATACAGAAAATATTTTTTTATGCGTGCCGGAGGGCTCTTTTTATAATAGAAAGATTTTTGAGAAGATTGTAGAAATAGTAGATACCTATTATGTGTTTGATATTGAAGAAGAAACATATCCTAGAGAAGAAGTATATATTCCAACTATTGCATTGAGTATGGTAGAGGAAGAGAAAGTGCGAAAAGGAATATTTACGGAATGGATTGACGGAAGTTTGATTTCAGGAAAACTTTCTAAAATTATTGAATCAGGTCAGATCAGTGTTAAGCCTGTGACTCGTGATTTATATACAGACAATAGAATTTATTTAAGACAGGTATATAACGGTGGATACTTTGACATGGTAAAAAAATATTTCCCGGATATTATTTGGATTGAGCAAAGTAATTAAAAATATTTGATTAGGTGAAAAAATTGAAAATAAAAGTTGTAATCCCTTCGGCTAAGCTAATAGAATCAGAACTTAGATATATAGGAAATATACCTCCAATCATATATCCGTTTAATCAGAAAATGGTTTTAGATTATTTGACGGATATTTATAAAACAGATAAATATCAGTTGACTGTGGTTTCTTATGGGGCAAAAGACTTAGTAAGAAAGAAACTTAATA
>JAILBM010000444.1 GCA_024680925.1 Butyrivibrio sp. | reverse complement strand
AAGGACAATGCCATTGCTGAGAAGGACAATGCCATTGCTGAGAAGGACAATGCCATTGCTGAAAAGGACAATGCCATTGCTGAAAAGGACAATGCTATCGCTAAAAAAAATGCTGAAATAGCAGAATTAAAGAAAAAGCTTGCCTTACTTAATGAATAAAACTATCCCGGAAAGATGTTATCAAACTCTTTCCGGGATTCCTAAATAATCTCATTTAATTTATATCATTTAATTTATATCATCATCTTCATCCTTGCGTTTTTTGACTAATATCAAGAAAAACAATATTCCCATAACTACCAGTAATATAATTACCAAGCCCACCTTAAAAGCACTATTTTGCACTATATTACCCAAAATACCATTGTCATTATCAGATGCGTTTTCATCAAGCGTTTCCTGTCCGGAGTTGTATTCTGAAGAATTATCGTTACTGCTTTTCTCTTTTTCTTCTGCATTATTATCATTAGTTGATTCAGAATCAGAAGAACTTTCGATAGATGATATTGCTCCTTCAGTGCCTTCTCCTGTTGCCTCATCCTGAAGATACATTTCTTCATCATCTTCCTCAGGCATGTTATCAAGAATATCCTGTACCTTTTCGGAAGCAGATTTATTTTTTGATGTATTTCCTTTTTGGCTTGTGGCAGAGGATGAAGCTGCAGTTGACGCTGCGTTACTCTCCTGCACCGAAGCACTTGTGGCAGCTGATGCCTGACTGGTGGATATTGTGCTAATACTATCTGAGCTATCATCTGTACTGCTTTCTGTATTATCAGATGATGTATCCTCCGTATTATCTTCAGTATCAGTATTGCTGCTACTATTATCGGTTTTCTTTTTTGCTACAAGCTTTTTGGCTGCAGTGACAGCATCTAGAGGACTTATCATTCCATATCCATATATTTCATCCTTGCCACTGTCTCCAAGATCAACCGCAGTATCTTGAAGTATGCTGTAGACAGTTTCCATTCTTGTAGCTTTATCACTATATTTGCTACTACCAGAAAGTATGCTTAATATCAGCGCAATTTCTCCGGAAACCATTGGTGTGGCCATACTGGTTCCTGACATTTCAGAGGTGGTATTTTTATAAGTGCTAAGAATTGCTGTTCCCGGAGCTATATAGTCAACCCCATCGCCATATTTGCTGTAAGAAGCAATTGTAAGAGTATCATCCGAAAGTGTTCCAGCAGTTACAGCTATGGTGTATGAGGAACTTCCAGGATACAGAATAGGACTTCTGCTCGGAGAACTTGTACTGAGATTACCGGCAGCGCAAACAAGAATTATTCCATTCTCGTAGGCGACCTGAAGTGCTGCTTCTAATGAAGTATTTGTAGATGTACTACCACCAATACTCATATTTATAATATCAACGTCATCATCGATTGCCTGTTGAATAGCCTTAATAACCCATGATGTTTTTCCTGTAACTGCTCCTGTCTTTTTGACATCAAAAGCTTTATAGGTATAAAGTGTACATTCAGGCGCTATTCCCATGACAGAACTGTCATCTGAGTATGCCCCGATAATTCCTGCCACATGAGTTCCATGTCCGTAATTATCCTGTATTCCTTCATTAGAAACATCAAAGATAGCCTCGCTGCCATCTCCGTAAAATTCACTTGGTATAGATGTTGAAGATACTATATCACTATAATAAAAACCACTATTGCCATTAGAAATTCCACTGTCGATCACTGCTACCTTTATGCCACTTCCTGTTGCCTTTTTCCAGGTACTTGCCATATCAAGAAAATCAATATGCCACTGTTCATTGACATCGGCATCATAATTATCTGACACGCTTTCCAGTGTCAGCTCATAATCATGATAAATAGTGCCATCTCCTTCTTCAGGAATATCAAGTATGCCTTCTGTATCTACTATTGTTCCTATTCCATATTCAAAGGTATCCAGTTCAACATCATAATCCTCTGTTATTTCGAGAGCCTGAGAATAATTATCTGCGTAAAAAAAGTAATCCTCACCTGTAGAATTTGAGCCTTTTTTACTGATATTTCCAGAGGAAGAGCCATATTTTTTGTCTACAACTCCTGATGAGGTTCCTGTTGGATTATCTATATCAGTTTCTGAATTCAAATTATCCTCAGAATTAGATGCTAATGTACAGTTTTGAGAGTCTGTTCCATCTTCATTTATATCATCAAAATAAGCAGCTTGTGCAATGTATGGCGTAAGCTGCTGAGAAGTCATTATTAATATTAAACCTAAAACCCCTAATTTCTTTTTCAAATTAACTCCAAAATCCTTAATATTATATATATTTGTATTATCGGTGATTATTTTATCATTATTTACATAATATGCCAAATAAATGATATTTATCGTTTACTTAGACTTTCTATCAAATCTAAAAACAGACTATAGACATTTCTATCTATAGCCTGCTTTCTTTTTTATTTATCAAATATGAATCTCAAATTACTTTTTTAACTCACCGACCATAACATCAGCTTTATCGCCACCAAGAGCCTCTACTTCTTCAGCTGTATAGTAATGTGCCTTGGCATTGAAATCACCTGTGAACATCTTACCTGTAGCTGTATCAAAATAGAAGGTTCTGTTCTTGGTTGTTACCTTTGTAAGCTTCTTTATAGTCCTCTTACCAACTAAAGCGATACCTTTGGCATTGAAGTAATAGGTATCTCCATCTATTTCCTGAAGGCCTGAGAGATATGTTGATCCGCTCATCCAGCCTTTGGTAATCTTACCATTTTTGAGAGTTGCGGCATAAACTGCACCGTTTACTGTAATTGACATTGTTGTATTGGTTGTAAGTTTACCATCCTCTTCAAAATAGTACCAGGCATTTGATATACGCTGCCATCCTGTTACAAGTGCTCCGGTTGACTTGTTGTAATAATACTTATTAGTAACTGTTTTAGAGGAATCAACAGAAGTTTCCTTTACAGAATACCATCCTACTACCTGTTTACCATTAGCTGTTTCTGCCTTCTTGTTGCTGTTTTCCTCTGTAAGACGATATATAAGTCCTGAGGATGATGCACCTGCAGCAACATAATTACCGGCCTCATCTACTGTAATAACACCATACTGTTTAATACCGTCTTCCTGTGCATTACCTGAGCCCTGCATCAAATAGTATTTTGTACTTCCTATCTTCTGCCAACCGGTAAGCTTGACACCATTTTTGTCGAAGTAATACCAGTTATCTGTTCCGGCATCAATTTCCTTCCAGCCTGTAACTCTTGCACCCTTGGCATCAAAGTATGAGGTATAATCACTGTTCCAACCTACTGTAGCTATTCCAAGTCCATACACAGGACTTGCTTCTTTTGATTGATAGGCGGATACATTAGTTGTTGCAAGATCATAGTACTTGCCACTTATCTTTGTAAGACCTGTTGTAAGCACACCTGTTTTTGTATTCAAATAGTATAGATTATCATTATCATCTTTGAGCCAGCCTGTTTTACGATATCCTGTAATCGGATCAAAATACTGCCAATATTCATTTGTATCTTTAGTATTTTTATAGATTGTTACCTGATTCCACCCACTAAGTCTATTGCCATCTGAACCTATATAGTAATAATTCTTACCTGATGCCTGCCAGCCTGTCTTTGAATATACGATAACCTGGCATGTAGCTTTCATCTTGGAATTACCTTTAGCAGTAAGTGTTATAGTTGTAACACCTGTCTTCTTAGGAGTAATCACGATATAACCATTTTCTGCCGAAACAGAAGCTATAGCTGCACTGCTACTCTTTACTGTATAAGCCTGATTTGATGCATCCTCAGGAAGTACACTTGCGTAAAGTCTTATTTCATAATTATCTTTTACTTTTCTGTTGTTCTTCTTATTGGTAGTGTATTCATCAAGACTGATATCCAGCTTATCTGTTGTAGATACAGCGGTTCCGGCAACTGTTATGGAATTGATCTGCATTCCCTCTACTGCTATGGTCTGCTTAACAATTTTATAGCCATTCCACTTGTTGTCTGAAATATCACTCCAACCTGTGGTTCTTGTGCTGTAATAAAGTGTAGCATTCTTATGGAAAGAACCATAATTAGTTGAACCTTTTGTAGTTATAAGCTCTGTTACTGTAGGAGCTGCTCCTTCAAAGACTATTTTGCTAATTGAACTTGAAGAAGCAATTGCAAGTTTTCCGATAGTTGTTACACTTGCAGGAACTGTAAGTGTTCCCTTTAAAGCTTTACATCCGTACAATGCATAGTCATCGATAACTTCCAGACTTCCAGGAAGAGTAATGGTTGTTATAGCACTAAGACCATATAAGGAATAAGTTCCAAATTCTGTAATTGTATCATCTATAGTTACTTTCTTGATCTGGGATGCATATGCATACCATGGAGCAATATTCTGAGTAGCACCTGTAGTAGGATCACTATAGTCTGTAATAGCGCCGGAGCCTGTAATCTTTAAGGTGAGATTATTTCTTTTTCCTGAAAGAGCATATTCTGCATTAGTACCACAGCTTCCGCTCTCTTCAAGAGGAAGATTACTTGCTGACAATGTCTTGGTTGCTGAATAGCTACTGCTATAATACTTTGAAAGGTCTCCGGAAATAGCTCTTACCTTTACCTTAGTATAACCGGTCCTTACTATATAGCTTGCAAGATCTATAACTTCCCCTTCAATATAATCTTCTTCGATAATAGATACACTATTATTTCCATTGAAAAGAACTATCTCATAACTGCTTACGTTATCATCAGATTTGCATTCCCAGGAAATTCCTGTTTTAAGCTTGTTTATTGTCTCAACTGTTACTGTGGGTGCCTTAAGTGTTCCACTGCTTGCACCATCATAGGTAAATCTCTTGTAATAAGAAGTCTTTGTAGTTGCATCTGTGACTGTAACTTTATAAATACCTACTGTTGTAAGGTACTTATCTGCTTTTAGTGTAAATAATCCGTCATCTGAGAGCTGTCCTGAGAAATCGCCCCACTTCTGATTATAAAGTGTCTTTGGAGAAATTGTTGAAGCTGTGCTGTCAAGATTTCCAAGGTACTCTATCCTAAGAGTATAGTTTGCTGCAGTAATATTTACATTAAATGAAAGTGTACCATCTCCATCAGTTGCCCATTTAATATTGCTGATCATATCAACATATTCATAGGCATCACTGGTAATTGTCTCACTGTTTGCAAAAGCAGGTGATGTTATAGGATTGGCTGTAACAGAGAATGTATAAGAATTCTCATTTCCTGCCTTTACATCTGCTGCAATAGCAGGATTTAAATAATCATAAAAATTATATTCAAATACATTGTTGGCAAGCTGAACTGTGTAGTTTGAAACCGCTTCACCATTTTTACGAAGTACTACTGTGTAATAGCTTACGTTTGTAGCATCTTCCGGTGCCTGCCAGGTAGCAGTCATACCATTCCAGGAAAGATTTGTTGGAGCACCTATTCTTGATGCAAGAGCTTCTGATCTAGTAACTTCACTAAAAGCAGCGGTTGTAATATCACTACTTATAGCTCTGACTGTAAAGGTATAATCAATTGTATCTTCACTTGAAAGACTCTGAGCATTTTCTACAAGAAGTGCTTTTGTATTCGTAGTATAAACTGTGTTAATAAGTGTCTTATCATCGTAAAGTCTTACGATATATCCTGAAGCATTCTCTACACTATCCCATGCCACATAACCTGCATAACTTGTGGTTTTGTTGTACCACTCTACTGTAGCAGGAGCAGAAAGAGATGTTGACGGCTTAGTATAAGAATAGTACTCGCTGTAGTCAGAGTAGGTATTTGATGTAGTAGTCTGCACTCTGTAGCGAAGATTTGTCTCTATTCCTGAATCTAATTTGTCACTAATATACTCTGATACATCAACTGTAACAGTGTAAATATAGTACTTAGGTGACTTTTCTGCGTCTTTTGCAACAGTATAGGATACGATATTCGTATCTGTCAGTGCAATATCTGCAATGTTGGTGTTAAGCGTTCCAACCTGACCTTGTACAAGCAGTTGATATTTCTGATATGTTGATGTCCACTTATCAGATGTATTTAGGCTTGAACTATATGCACACTTAATCTGAAACTGTGCCAGTGCCTTACCACCGGAGAAATCCCAGCCACTGACAGTAATATTGCTGTCAATATTGTTGGCCTGAAGCTCAAGCTCTTCCACAGTTTCTTTGGATGATGCAGAGGATGCTGCATCTGCTGAACTTTCTGTACTTGAAGCTGATGATGCCGCGTCGCTTTCTTCTGAAGAAGCTGTTGAAGCACTATTATCGGCATCGCTTTCCTCTGAAGTATCCTCATCCTGACTTGATGCAGTATCTGCAGATTCATTATTTGCTTCGGCAGAATCATTAGTGCCTGCTTCTGATGATGCATCTGCTACAGAATCATCTTCTTTTTCTTCATCTGTGGTTGTGACATCTTCTCCACTTGCAGAAGCAGAATTATCTGAAACCTCCTCAGATGAAACTGTTTCTGTAGATTCTCCGTCCCCTACAACAGACTCTCCTTCAAGATCAGAACTTACTGATGTCTCAGATGATAAAAGATTTTCATATTCTTCTGAACTATATGTATTTGCCCCATTTTCTATGCTTTGCACGTATGCTGCCGGTTCTGCAGCATAAGACAAAAGCACACTACTTTGAGATACCAATAGTGTGCTTGTTGTCAATAAAACGAGTAAACGTTTTCTGTTTTTCAATTTGTTTCCTCCTCAATCCTTCAACAAAACTAACTACCACATATTGTGATTTACCTATTATCATGATACATGATTTTGTGAAAATATCAAGGTTGAGTTGGATTAAATGTAATTGAGTTTGTGGTAATTTATTATCGGTTTAATACAATTCAAATCCCATAAATATATATATGTTACTTATTGCAACAATCCAATTACAACTTCTCTATACTTCTTTTGCGAACATTCAGTATTCAGGAAATCCCTGCATTTACTATTGCATGCATCTCTTTTCTCTTTATTGTTTAAATAATAATTTATCATATCTATCCACTCCTGTTCATTTTTAGAACAAAGTTCTCCACGACCGGATGAAAAATATTCTCTTGTGGATGCAGTATCGGAGGTTATGATCATCTTTTTATTAGCTGCAGCTTCAAAGAATACCAACAGTCCCGATGGAGCCTCAGAATCAAGTGGCATTACCACAAGTTCTGAAGAACATAATAACGTAGCAAACTTGCTATGTGGAATATTAGAGTACAGTTGAATATTTTTTATATTATAGTCTTTAATAAATAATTCAATTTTATCCCGTATTTCCCCTGAAACAACAAGTACATAAGTCACTTCAGGCATTGCCTTTACAAGCTTTAACAAAAAATCCCAGTCTCTTCCGTTTAAACCACCACAAAAAACACTGTTTGGAATAATAGGTGGAAGCTCCTCTTTATACATCCAGTGTTTTTCTTTATAAGAGTCATGTAAAAGGGTATAATCTCTGTCCACCTTCAAAATACTGTTTAAATAATCACCATAATCTCTTGCCGTAATAGTTGCTATAAAATTTTCATTCCTAAAGGCTCTACTGTATAACATTCTGTAAATCAGATTCTTTAAGGAACTTTTTTTCTTTAGTAAAACATTTATAGCTATAAAACGTACCTTTGACCTTTTGGGGCCGGGACACATCCACCAGCATAAAACAGCCATAAAATCAAACCAACACATTATTGTATCTCCCGTTTTGGCTTTCCCGGCACATTCCCAGCAAAGAAGAACCTGCCTTATAAGCTTTGGCAACTTCCCCTTTTTAATTGTCATAACTTCAGTTGGCTGTCCGGCTTCCTCGGCACATTCAGACAAATGTCCAATAGCTGACGTATTATCAAATACTACATATATCATATAAAATACCGGGAATATATTCCCGCTCTCCCTTATAAGTATTTACTACCAATTATATATTATCTAATTTTCGACCACTGTAATAGTCTGATCATTCCTTCCGCCCTTGATCTCCAGGTATACTGAGTTGCTTTAACCTGAGCATCCCTTGCCTTTTTTGCTGCTTCCTGTCTATGATTTTCTATGTAATCTATTTTATTTTTCCACTCAGAAGCATTTTGTGCATCCGCAAAAAAACATAAATCCTCTGATAAAATTTCCTTTAAAACCGGTAGGTCTGAAGCAACAATGCATCTTCCCGCTGCCATATACTCAAACATTTTAATAGGAGAAGTTACTTTTCCTATATTCTCACCGCCAACATTCATGGTGTCCTGGTTAGGAAGCAGCATAATATCCATTTTCTGAAGTGTTTCAGGAACCTGCGCACTGGGAATAAATCCATGAAATAAAACATTTTCGGTGAATTTGATACCTGTTTTTTCTTCAACTTCAGCCTTTTCTCCTCCATACAAATGATATGTATGCTTAGGATCAATAGCTGCCAGCTCAGAAATAAGGCCTATGCCTTTACCCTTTATCATCTTTCCAATGTAACCGATTTGAATTGGATTATTCGTATTTTCAGCTTTTTCAGAAATATCAAAGACAGGCCTTTGGTTAACTTTACCAAAAGCAGTATCATCATAGGCATCTGGAAGTACCGTCAAATCTGTTCTTACTACTTTATACTCTTTTTGATAATAATCCTTAAGGGAATTTGTAATCATCACCAAATGAAGATGCTTACTACCTGCAAAGGGCTTAAACTTCATAAGTCTGTACCATCTTCCGGTAATCTGTTTTATATCTCCATGAAGATCAAGTACCGTTTCCTTACCTTGTAAAACTGCCAAAGCAGCCACAAAGACATCTCTGGTTATTACTGCATAAGCCTTAGTCCCCAATGCTTTATCTGCGCACCTTATAGCATCTGCCGCAAATCTCCAGCCCTTTCGCTTTGAGCTGATATCCACATCAGATATGCTAATATCAAACTTATCCACACCATAAAAAGAAAAGGCATCAGATTCTATCTCTGCCTTTTCCTGTTTTGGAATAACCAGTGTGAACTTGTCTGCTTTTTTACTAATTTCAGCACAAAGCTTCATGATATGAACACTATGCGCTGATTTTGATGGTATGTTGGTTCTTGCAATATATGCGATGATCATTGTTATGGTCCTTATTTATAAGCTTATACCAAGTTCTTCCATTTGTTCTTTTACATAATCAGTAGTAAGAATCTTATTAACAACACCATCTACATCAAGAAGATTAGTATTGTGGGATGTGTAACTGTCCTTAGCCTGTGTCTGAACTTCGCCTTTAACAAAATATTTATCATAATTAAGATCTCTGTTATCGGCTGCAACCCTAAAGTAATTACCCATATCCTCAGAGCGAAGGCGCTCTTCTCTTGTCATAAGGGTCTCATATAATTTCTCACCATGACGGGTACCAATGATATTAGTACCTGTATCACCAAATATTTTCTGAACACCTTTAGCAAGATCTCCAATAGTAGAAGCATCTGCCTTCTGAATAAACAGATCTCCCGGATTTGCATTTTCAAATGCAAATTTAACAAGATCTACAGCTTCATCAAGATTCATAAGGAATCTAGTCATATTAGGATCTGTTATAGTTATAGGTTGTCCTGCCTTAATCTGATCTATGAAAAGAGGTATTACAGAGCCTCTTGAACACATAACATTACCGTATCTTGTACAGCAAATCACTGTATCACCACGTTCTGCAGCAACTCTCGCATTAGCTCTGATAACATGCTCCATCATTGCTTTAGATGTTCCCATAGCATTTATAGGATATGCCGCCTTATCTGTTGAAAGGCATACTATACGTTTAACTCCTTCTGCAATGGCTGCATGAAGTACATTATCAGTTCCTTCAACATTTGTACGAACAGCTTCCATAGGAAAGAATTCGCAGGATGGAACCTGCTTAAGTGCTGCTGCATGGAATATGTAATCAACCCCCGGCATTGCATCACGAAGAGAATCTATATTTCTAACATCACCTATAAAGAACTTCACCTTAGAAGCATACTCAGGATATTTTGCCTGAAGTTCGTGCCTCATATCATCCTGTTTTTTCTCATCTCTGGAAAAAATACGTATCTGACCGATATCTGTTGATAAAAAGTGCTTTAACACAGTATTTCCGAAGGATCCGGTTCCTCCTGTTATAAGTAATGTTTTGTCTTTAAATGCTGTCATAATTCTGCATCTCCAAAATCTTTTGTTTTATAAATATAATAAAAATGTGATATACTAATCGACTTGTATAGTATATCACATTTGAATAAATTATTAATTTTTTTTACTTTCCAAATACTAAACTATAATCTTCTCTTAACTTTTCCAAATCTGTCTTTTTTTTAAAAAAAGCTTTCGCATTTTTTCGATATAAGTTCAATTCCTCATTATCCATTTTAGCAAGCTCTTCAATAGCTTTTGTATAACCGGCTGTATCATTATTACCCGAAACCCATCCAGCCTTCTCATTCATAACTTCTGTCCACGGTGTCTTATCACTGATAATTACAGGGCATCCAATACTTAAAGCCTCTGCTATGGCATGACCATAATTTTCACCAAAGGTAGGAAGAATAAAAGCATCATATGAAGATAATATTTCCCTTACTTTTTCATATTTAACGGCACCCATGTAACTCACTTTAACATTTGAAGGAAGAGAGGCAATTATTTCACTACACTTACTCCAGTACTCTTTATCTTCTAAAGGGCCATATATATCAAATACTATATCACTATTTATAGGCCTCATTGCATTCAATGCCATAAATAAATTTTTTACAGGAGCAATTCTTGAAATATACGCAATATTTGCTTGTCCCACATTTTTAATATTGTTTATATAATCTTTTTCCGGAATAGACGGAATATTATCAAGTTCATAAATATTAGATTTTGGAACGTTCAAATATTTATTTATTCCAACTGTTTCATCAGAACTTGTTGATTGAAAAATGACTTTTGAAAAAAAACTTACTTTTCTAACAAACCATAAATACGGTCTCTTCTTATAACTTTTTATTCTTAGAGCCCCTTCACACATCTCACCTCTTGGAGCCAATACTTCTTTTATGTGATATTTATTGGCATAATAAGTTACCGGTATTACACATTTTTCAAAAAAGCTTTGAAGATATAAAACATCCGGATGTATTTCATTAATTATTTCTTTTATTGCTTTTCTATTATATTCGCTATCAGACAAATATCTTACTTTGCAATTATT
>JAILBM010000435.1 GCA_024680925.1 Butyrivibrio sp. | reverse complement strand
GGTGCAGCTCGACTGAGTCTTAACTAAAAAATATAAATGTTGGGGATTTTAGTTTTATGGCAATGAATTTTAAATACGTGAGAATACAGGGGAAGGAGCTGGCAAAAAATACTATGCATGCCAAAGGAGTGTTTAGTATGTGCTGGCAGCTTGTTCAAAATGATGTAATGGATCAGGAGGATGAGGATCTTTTCAGGGAGATTGACAGCTGGTTTGCTGAGAAATTACCCTTTCCACCTCAGTGTAAAAGACAGGAAGCAGTTGTCTGCTGGTTTAAAACGGAAAATTCTGATGAAATGCTCAAAATGATTCGTCCTGCATTGTGGCTTCTTGAAAGATATAATCATCCATACTACGTAGTATATACCAATACACCCGGTGAAATTGTTTATGAAGATCAGTATCAGATAGCGGCGAAGTCAGACGGACTTCTCCAGATAGATGAACTTCAGCCTAACTGGTCATCGGAGAACTAATTGTAATAAGGATACAATATATGGAATACATAAGCTTTCAGAACGTTGTAAGAGAATATACCATGGGAGAAGTGACCATCCGTGCTGTGGATGAGATTTCCTTTGATATAAAAAAAGGAGAGTTTGCCATTATAGTAGGGCCGTCAGGTGCCGGTAAGACTACTGTTCTTAATATGCTCGGAGGTATGGATATATGTAATGGCGGAAATATCTTCGTGGATAACGTGGAAGTTTCCAAAATGAAAAATAAGCAGCTCACCAGGTACAGACGCTATGATATAGGATTTGTATTCCAGTTTTATAATCTTGTTCAAAATCTTACAGCTTTGGAAAATGTAGAGCTGGCAGCCCAGATTTGTAAAAATCCCCTGTCACCCCAGGAGGTTTTAGAGCATGTGGGTTTGGAAAAACGTTCAAAAAATTTCCCTGCACAGCTTTCAGGCGGAGAGCAGCAAAGGGTTGCAATTGCCAGGGCTCTTGCTAAAAATCCAAAGCTTCTTTTGTGTGATGAGCCGACCGGTGCTCTGGATTATATCACAGGTAAGCAGATACTTAAACTTTTGCAGGATACCTGTCGAAAAAACGGTATGACTGTTATTGTTATCACTCATAATACAGCCCTTTGTCCTATGGCAGATCATGTAATACATATAAAAAACGGTAAAGTAGATAAAGAAGAATTTAATGATAATCCTGTACCTATCGAAGAAATAGAATGGTAATTACAGGAACTGTTTTTGCCTATAAATATATTTTGATTTAGTTAGACAGTGATTTTGTTGACAGATAACAATCTTTTAAAAATCAGGGTAAATTTGTGAAGAAAGCTTTATTAGTAGATTTTTTCAGAGAAATAAATAAAAGCCGAAGGAAGTTTTTATCTTTATTTGCTTTATCAGCTCTGGCAGTGGCATTTTTGGCAGGCCTCAGGGCCACAAAGCCTGATATGTGGCACAGCGCAGATAAGTATTTTAAAGAATATAACTTCATGGACATAAGGATTCTTTCAACTCTTGGTCTTACAGATGAAGACGTTACAGCCTTTGAAAGTGTAGAAGGTGTAAGGGAAGTTGAAGCTGTAAATACCATAGATGTTCTTACAGAAGGGCTGACCGTTACTATAATCTCTGAACCTGAAAAAATAAATATGCTTCGCCTTACAGAGGGCAGAATGCCATCCACAAGGGGAGAGTGTGTCACTGAGAAATCCTTTATGGATTCTCTTGGCCTTTCCATTGGTGACAGTTTTGAAATTGATATGGCAGATCAGGATGATATTCTTCTTGACCATACCTATACAATAGTAGGCATTGCTGATAATCCTCTTTATATATCCCTTGTCAGAGGCTCATCTACAGTTGGAACCGGAACAGTATCGGCCTGGGTATGTGTGCCTAGGGATGAGTTTGACTGCGATTATTATACAGGGCTTTATCTTACCTTGGATGGAACTGAAAAGCTTAGTGCCTATGAGGATCCATATGATGATCTGATGGAAGAAATGGTGGATAAGCTGGAACCCTTTGCAGATGAGCGATTAAAGATAAGGCACGATTCCATAGTGGGAGATGCAAATGATGAGCTGGATGAAGCTTATGAGGAATACGAGGATGCCAAAAAAGAGGCGGACAAAGAGCTGTCAGATGCCAAAAAGGAATTAGATGATGCGGCAGCAGAGATTGTCGATAATGAGGAAAAACTTGCCGATGCTGAAAAGATAATAACAAGTAACAGCAGAAAGCTGTACAGTACCAAGGCTCAGCTTGATGAGTCTGAAAATACATTAAATGAAACCAAAGCTCAGCTGGATGCCCTTCTTTTGCAAATACAAAGTATTCCGGATGGAACAAGTGATGAGATGAAGGCACAGCTTCAGGCTCAGTATGATGCAGGAATGCAGCAGTATAACGAGGGACTGGCGCAGCTGGAGGCAGGAAAAGCAGCTTATAATTCCGGAATATCACAGCTTATCACCGCCAGAAATGAATATGAAGATGGTCTTGAACAGCTTGAAGAAGGTAAGGCTGAATATGAGGATGGCCTTAAGGAATATGAGGATGCTAAAAAAGAGGCTGATAAAGAGCTTTCTGATGCGGAAAAAGAGTTGGAGGATGCCAGAGAAGAAATAGAAGATATCGAAGATGGTGATATTTATGTTCTTGATAGAAATTCAAATATAGGATATGTGGGATTTGGACAGGACTCTGACAGAATGGGTAATCTGGCCAATGTTTTCCCTGTAATCTTTTTCCTGGTGGCGGCTTTGTCCTGTCTTACAACCGTTACCCGCATGATCGAAGAGCAGAGAACGGAAATAGGAACCTTTAAAGCACTGGGTTATGGTAAATTCTCAATTTCAATCAAATATATAGGATATGCTGCCGTAGCTTCCTTAACAGGCGGAATAGCAGGAGCGATTGTAGGATGCATAGGGATACCATTTTTTATATATACGGCATGGCTTATAATGTATTATTTACCACCTATAAGCTATAAAGAACAGTGGGACGTAATAATACCGGCAATCCTTACTTCTGTTGGAGCTTTGTCAATTACTGCAACCCTTGCCTGTATGTCAACACTTCTTGATACTCCGGCCAATCTTATGAGACCAAAGGCTCCTAAGCCCGGAAAGAGAATATGGCTTGAGAGAATAGAATTTATATGGAAACGTATGCGTTTTACCCACAAGATTGCAGCAAGAAATCTGTTTAGATATGGTCAGAGATTCTGGATGACTGTGGTGGGTATAGCAGGCTGTACAGGACTTCTGGTAACAGGCTTAGGCCTTCATGACAGTATTTATGACATACTGGATAAGCAGTTTTTGGAAATAAATCCTTATGATGCTTCTATAGGACTTAGCGATAATATATCTGAAACAAGGCTTTCTGCCATATATAAAGAACTTGATGAAAATACTCTTGTAAAGGGATACGGAAGCTTCTATCAGGGAACTACAGATGCATATTCCGACAGCTCACTGGTGGAAAGTGTATATCTGATGCCTGTTACAGATGATGAATCTTTTGATACCTTTTTTAACTTAAGGCACAGATTAAGTGATGAAAGTGTTGTATTTAATGACAACGGAGCCATTATAAACGAAAAGCTGGCAGATGAACTGGGAGTTGAACCCGGGGACAGCATAGAGATAACCTTAGAGGATGATACCAGAGCCAAAATAAAGATAACCGATACTTTTGAAAATTATGTTTATCATTACATTTTCATGACGGATGATTATTATGAACAGATTTCAGGAAAAGGTGTTCCGGATAATAATCTTATAATGATGAATCTGGTAGAAGATGCCAATCAGGATGAGCTTTCCTCAAGACTTGTTTCAAAAAAAGGCGTTGCCGCTTATACAAACGTCAGTGAGATAATAAACAGATTTACGGATAGCTTTAACAGTGTAAACTATGCGGTTATGATCATTATAGTTTCTGCTGCGGCTCTGGCCTTTATTGTTCTTTATAATCTGATGAATATTAACATAACAGAGAGAACAAGGGAACTGGCAACTTTAAAGGTCCTTGGATTTACAGACGGTGAAACGGCTGCTTATACCTATAGAGAAAATATGGTTATGACGCTGATTGGAATAGCAGCAGGTGTTATTTTTGGTAAATATCTTCATGGGTGGCTTATAACAACGGTTGAAGTCAGTCAGGTTATGTTTGGAAGAAGTGTTCATACTGAAAGCTATATTAAGGCAGCAGTTCTTACCATAGTATTTGCTCTTACGGTTAATGCCTTTGCTTATTTGGTAATACGAACCATTAATATGGTTGAATCCTTAAAGAGTGCAGAGTGAGTTTATTATATTTGGCAAACAAGTAGCTGTCCTTTGTAAGATAAGAATTTCATGAAAAAATAAAATTTGGGAATCATTCCCAATTCTATTGACATCAATTTATAGTGATGTTAGAATTGGGAACGGTTCCCAAATTAGTTTATGGGATGAAACGATGCAGGTTTTTGGGATTAGGAGGTTTTGAGTGAATTCACGGCCTAAATACAAGACTAAGCAAAAAGAAATCCTTTTGGAGTACTTCGAGACGGTACCGGGGCAACATATTACTGCCAGTGACGTTTGCGAATACTTTAAAAGTCATGGCTCGCCTATCGGCCAGTCAACTATTTACAGGCATTTAGAGAGCCTTGTAAATGAAGGCATACTTAATAAATATGTTTTTGATCCAAATACACCGGCCTGTTTTGAATATATGGGATCCGAAAGCCACAAAGAGTGCGACTCGTGCTTTCACTGTAAATGTGAGAAATGCGGAAAGCTTATCCATTTACACTGTGATGAGCTGGAAGAGATTCAGGCTCATTTGTATAAAGAGCACAGATTTAAGCTTGACCCGCTTAGAACTGTTTTTTACGGAGTATGCGAGGACTGTATGAAGTCCGAATAAATATGCGAGAAAGGAGACAACATGAGCAGAGATTATAATGAAAAAAGAAAATTTGCAGCAGCGGTTATGGCAGTTTTTATGCTTGTGGTTGTTCTTTTCTCAGCTTTTTTTGTAGCTATCGAAATGGGACATGATTGCAGCGGCGAGGACTGTCCTATTTGTCATTGCATTCAGCAGTGCGAGAATACACTTCACCACATTGCAGGTGGTATGGTGCTTCAGGCAGAAGTTATTTTGCCTGTTATCTTTTTTATTCTTACAGTATCATTTTTGACAGATGAACTGTATCAGCAGACTTTAATTTCCCAAAAGGTAAGAATGAACGATTAAGTTTCTCCAAGGGGGTACTATACCCAAAAGTTACAATGTAAAAACTTAACAAAATACTTGGAGGAATTTAATAATGAAAAAAATTATCGGCCTTTTTACAATAGCCACAATGACAGTTGGCGTTTTATCAGCATGCGGTGCAGCAGCACAGGAGACACAGTCACAGGAAGCAAATACAACAGATGTAGCAGAACCGGCTACAACGGATGCAGCAGAATCAGTAGAAACAACAGAGGAAGGGGAAACAATTAAAATTGTAACAAC
>JAILBM010000424.1 GCA_024680925.1 Butyrivibrio sp. | reverse complement strand
AAGAAAGCCTTACGAGCAGCATATTGTAGATATTGAGGTAAAAGGCGGAGAGCTTTTGGGCTTTGGTAATGCCTGCGCCTACAATAAAGATGGTTATAAAACGAACAGAACATTTTCTTATTACGGTCAGCTCATGGCTGCAGTAAGAGCAGGAGAGGAAGGCTCTATAACCATTACCTGCTCTGATGAGACGAGGAAAGAGAGTATTAATATTCCGATTGCGACAAATTAATTACAGTTAACGACAAGGATGAAATTTTTGGTTTTTATAATGTTATATTCATAATTGGAGACAGGTAATGTCTTTCAGGGATGAAGAAAGGGGTTATATTATGAAAACTGGTAAAGGTAGTTCTTTGAAGTGGCGTGGATTATCTGCTGTATGTGCTTCATTGGTAGCAATCTCAGTCGGTGCACTTTGCATAGTGAATGCCAATGCAGCATTTATCAATTCACGTCTTGGTACAACAAATCAGAAATACGTTAGTAGTGGCGAATCAGAATATGATTCTACGTATTTCGAGTCAGAGTACAGTGGTTTAAGTGAGATTATTGAAGCCAAAAATGCTCTGGCTGAAGAGATTACAGAGGAAGGAACCGTTCTTTTAAAAAATGAGAATAATGCACTTCCTCTTAATATCTCCACAGAAAAAGTAACCTTATGGGGACTTAATTCACATAATCCAACTCTTGGAGGTATGATTGGTTCTTCTGTATCTTTGGCAGACGATCAGACATATTATGATATCGAAACTGCATTTACAGAGAAGGGATTTTCACTTAATCAGACAATGATAGATCTGTATTCAAGTGATGATGTGGCAGCTTACGGACGTACAGCCACTGGTCATGCTCTGACACCTTCCTTCGGACCGATTTATGAAAACCCAACAACATACAATATAGGAGAAGCTCCTGCAAGTATATATACAGATGAGGTTTTAAAATCAGCTGATGATACAGTTGCAGTTATAGTCTTATCAAGGGACAGTTCAGAAGCTGCCGATTATGAAGTCGGTATGACAACAGGAACTGAAGACAGTTATGAAAGACCTCTTGCACTCTCTGATTATGAAAAAGATATGATTGCTTTGGCAAAAGAGCATTCTACAAAAGTTATCGTTATGATAAATGCTTCAAATGCCATTGAGATCGATGATCTTAAAAATGATGAAGAAATTGATTCAATTGTATGGGTAGGAGAACCCGGAGCAGTAGGATTCCTTGGAGTAGCAGATGTTCTTAGTGGAGAAGTTAATCCATCAGGACACATGGTTGATACCTATGCCGTTAATTCAGCATCTTCTCCTGCAATGGTAAACTTTGGTGTTTATACTTATACCAATTCTTCTAAATCCGGTGCTTCAGATGCAATGGATTCAAATAATAAATCAGACTGGTTTGTAGTAGAGGGTGAAGATATTTATGTAGGATATAAATATTATGAGACCCGATATGAAGACAGTATTCTTGGACAGGGGAATGCAGCAAGTAATGAAGGCTCTTCAAACGGAACGGCCTGGAATTATGCAACAGAAGTTACATATCCATTTGGATACGGACTTTCTTATACAACCTTTGATCAGACTCTTGATAGTGTAGAAGTAAATGTAGGCGGCGATTCAACAGCTACAGTTACTGTAACAAATTCAGGGGATGTGGCAGGTAAGTCTGTGGCACAGCTTTATGTACAGTCACCATATACAGAAGGCGGTCTTGAAAAATCAGCTATACAGCTTGTAGGCTACGCCAAAACAGATATATTACAGCCGGGAGAAAGTGCTACCTTAACAATTGATTTTGACTGTGAGTATTTTGCAAGTTATGACGAAACAGCAGTTAAGGCAGACGGAACTACAGGTGCATGGGTGCTTGAGTCAGGAGATTACTATTTTGCAATAGGTAACGGTGCTCATGAAGCTCTTAACAATATTCTTGCAGTTAAGATAGGCAGTACAGATACACTTGTAACTACTGCCGAAACAGATGTGATTGATGAGGCAAAGGTTACTAGCTGGAGCCTTGCAACAACAGATATTGAAACATATTCAGCAGGGGTATCCAATGAACTTGATGATATGGATATCAACAATCTTATAGAAGGAACTGTTGAATATACCACAAGAAGTGACTGGACAAAGGGTTGGGATACAATTGCTACTCTTACACCTACAGATGAAATGATGGTAGGTCTTAACAATAAGATTTATGAACTTACCGAAAACGGTGAAGGAACACAGTGGGGTGTTGACAGCGGACTTACCATATTCGATGCTCTTACCCTTGATTCAGAAGGAAATATTGCGGAAGTAAAGAGCCTTGATGATGAGTTCTGGGATAAGCTCATAGCTCAGATGACACTGGATGAAGCTATACAGTTTATTGAAAAGGGCGGAGACGATGTAGAAAACGTTGATTCCATACTTCTTACAAGAACTTATGCCAATGACGGACCTCTTGGATTTACCTATGACCAGGTTGGTGGTTATTATATTCGCTGGCAGACTTCCAATGCAGATGAGCCGACTTATATCACAGAAGCTGATGAGTATTCAGATTATTCAATGGCAACAATGCCTACAGATCCTGTAGTGGCAGCTACCATGAATGCAGAGCTTCAGGCAAGAGAAGGTGCTCTTTTTGCAGAGGATGGATTATGGTCCAATGAAACATCACTGTTTGCACCGGGTGTAAACATTCACAGAACACCTTATTGTGCAAGAAATCATGAGTATTATTCAGAGGATTCAATACTTACATCACTTACAGCAGTAGCGGTAGTTGATGCAGCAGAGGAAAAGGGACTTATGATGGAGCCAAAGCACTTTGCCTTTAACCATCAGGAGTCTAATCGTTCAGGTATTTCTACATTTATAAATGAACAGGGCGCAAGAGAAAACGAACTTAGATGCTTCCAGAAACTTATGAGCGAAAACCACTGTTCAGGTATTATGACAGCCTTTAACAGAGCAGGTACCAAGTTCGTTGGTGCTTATGAAAATCTTCTTATCGGCATTGCAAGAAATGAATGGGGATATGAAGGCTGGTACAACACAGATATGATCAACGGCGCTGATTATATGAACTGGCGTGATATTACCTTTGCAGGTGGCGGTAACTGTCTTACAACATCAGCTTATGATACATCCAAGATTGGAAATATGGCATCCTCAAAGTCTAAGATTGTGAAGGATACAGCTTTCCAGAATATGATGAAATATAATATCAGGTTCTGGTTATATAAGCTGGCAAGCTCAAATGCTCTTAACGGAATCAGTGTTGATACTAAGATAGTTAATATTCTTACATGGTATCAGATCCTGTGTATCACACTTATAGCAGTATTCGGTGTTGGAACTGTCGGAACAGCATTCCTTGGATTTAAAAAATACAAGGAAGAAAAGTGAGAAAGGGGGACTGAACAATGAAGAATTTATCAAAAGGATTATGTCTTAGCTCAGTGGCTTGTATACTCTCACTTGTAGCAATAATCATATATGCATTTGTATTGTACAAGCTTCCTGTAGTATTTGTATTTTTGATTGCAGCAGTTGTACTTGGTGCTGTGTATGTAATGTCAGGTATTAAGGATATGGCAAAACCTGTAATGGGTATTATTCCGTGGCTTAATTCAGTGCTTACGGCAGGAGCCCTGGTAGCCGGAGTTTATCTTATGGTTAACCAGATTGGTTATGTAATAGCTTCACTGGATACAGTCGATACAATACTTGCATTTATAATTTTTGAAGTGGTAACTGCTATCGCAATGATAGTAAATATAGTTTCAAGCTTTATGCCTATGGGCGTAGCAAAAAAAGGAGAATGAAAAATGAAAAAGAAATTGATTAGTGTTTTAATGGCAGGCGTAATGAGTGCAGCTCTTCTTACAGGCTGTGGCGGATCCTCAAGCTCATCAACAGAGACAGCAGCAGTTGAAGTATCTGTAGATACAAGCGTACTTGACGGTCTTAGAGAGACATATGGAAGTGATGTATTTGAAGCTGATTCAAATTATGATGAATATACTATTGTAGAATATACAATCGAAGATGCAGGTGCTACATTTGCAGCAACTGTTTCAAGAAAGTCAGACAAGTCTGAGTACCAGGTACACTGCATGTTCTATGGTGACGAGCAGCTTACAGTATGGAACGGTAAGGAAGTTACAGAAGATAAGACAGGCTTCATGCAGACAGATACACCTCTTATTGTAGAGGCAGCAGAAGCTCAGAATATCTGGGTTCCTATTAAATAATTTTTAGAACTATAGATAAAATAATATAGAGAAGGTATTATTGATATAGCTATTTATTAAGGAAGGAGGCGGATAGTCTCCTTCCTTTTGTGATTTGCCCGCCTAAGGCGGACTCTGAAGGTGAAGGATATGAAAAAGCGGATTTCAATAATAGTGGTGGTTTTGCTGATTGTCATTATAGCGGTAATGGCATTTAATTATAAAACTGTAGGCTGGGTATGGGATAATATAACGGCTCCCGTCTTTGATTTTAATGAAAACAGCGAGGATATATGGGATGGAGGAACTTCCGTTACAGGTCTTCAATATTCATCTGTTTCGGAGACTGATTACTTAAACCTTTATATCCCTTCAAATATAGACAATGCACCATTGTTTGTACTTGTGCATGGAGGTGGCTTTGTAACCAACGACAATATGTCAAGACAGGCAAGACTTATGATTAATTACTATAGGGATAACGGATATGCCGTTGCTTCCGTAAATTACAGACTGGCTCAGGAGGCATTATACCCAGCTGCAATTGAGGATGTTAAGGCAGCGGTGCGTTTTTTGAGAAGTCATGCTGATGAATACGGATATAATGCCGATAATATAGCTATATGGGGTGAAAGTGCAGGAGGATATCTTGCAGCCATGGCAGCTTTTACCGATGATAGTGAGTTTAATGATCTGGAATATATAGATCAGGATATTTACGGAGATGTATCTGCAAGGGTAGATACATTGGTGGATTTTTATGGGATAATAGATATGTCTACCCACGAAGCTGACTGGGAAGAGCTGGGACTGCCAATGCTTATATACAATATAGCCAATAACTGGGCTATGGGATATATGAAGGAGGTAGGTGCAAGCTCCATAGAGGAAGCCTGGATTGGAAAGGCTGTTTCTGAAATGACCGCAGATGAATTTAACCAGATCAATCCTATGTATTATC
>JAILBM010000183.1 GCA_024680925.1 Butyrivibrio sp. | reverse complement strand
ACAAGAACAAAGAATGTCGCTTGCGACATTCTCGCGCCGAGCGCGGTTGCATTTATGCAACATTTACCTATCGCGCGAGTGCGCATCCTTAGCGGAGCGTTTTTTATATCATAGGAAAGCAATTTCCTATGATATAAAAACAGGGCTTTCGGTTCATTTAAGTAAACCGAAAGCCCTTTATTAGTATTATTTATTTAATTTAGATAATCAGTTATTATCATCTCCATCAAGATCAAGGAATTCAAATTCGAATTCATCATCGTCACCGGCAAAATTACGTGCCTTTCTTGGTGCCTGCTTTGGAGCAGAAGATGACTTCTCGCTATCTCTAAAGCTATCATCAGAATTTCTTCTGCCTTCATCGCCTCTTACCGGTCTTTCAGAGCGCTCAGATGAATTTCTGAAGGATCTTTCGGATCTGTCATTTCTATCAGCTCTCTCTCCTCTTTCTGATCTCTCAGGAGCTGAATTTCTGTTTTCTCTAACAGGTCTGTCCATATCCTCTGTATCTCTGGAAGGTCTGCGTGCCTGTCTATCATCTGAATTTCTTCTGAAATTCCTTTCATCTCTGTCAGATCTTGGTGATGAGTTTCTATCTTCACGATCATTATCCTTAGAAGCTGTTCTTCCTTCACGACCTGCAAATCTGCCAGGCCTTACAGTTCTGTCATCTCTATCATTTTCATCGTCATTGTCTTCAGGTCTGCGCTTCATAGATCTGTCGTCGAAGTCATCCTCGTCCTCATCATCTTCATCATCTTCGTAATAAGCCAGATCTCTGAGCTTATAGATAAGAATAAAGATAACTGCCACAAGAACAGCTATTATAATAGCAAGTATTATAACTATAACACTATTGCCATTTGAGCTGCTCTTATCAGATGAATTCTGAAATTCACTGTAAGCTGTTTTAAGATCTTCCACCGCAGTATAAGTATCATTAGCCTTATCATAGAGATACCAGACAGCATTACCTTCTGCATCTGTTGAATATTCAAGCGAATAATCATCATTTACAGGCTGTTCCTGAGCCTGCTGTTCTGTCTCGGCTACAGTTTCATCCGTAACCTCTCCATCTGTGCTTGCACCTTCTGCAGCATCTGTCTGCTCAGTTTCTGTTCCCTCTGAGTTTTCTGTAGTTTCAGCAACTTCAGCACCAATTGTCAAAAGGTCGCCTCTTATAAATCCAACCTTATTACTTGAACCAAAAGTAATCTGATACCAGGTCTTACTGTCAGTTCCTGTAGCTTCGCCGGTAATAGTTACCACCTCACCCTTAGTAACCTTACCTACTGAATCGTAGGCGGTACCTGCACCTGCACGAACGTTACAACTGTCTGCCACAATAGTTGCCTGCTGCTGTTCAACTGCTGTAACTGAAGTAGTAGGAAGACTTGTAGCTGTTGAAGTAGAGGTACTTGTTGAAGTTGTTGTGGAACTTGAACTTGATGAACCGCTTTTTGATACAAGATCACTTCTTACATATCCATAAGTTGATTTATTAACAATAATTTTGTACCAAACATATCCACTGGAATCTGTTGCTTCATCTACTATATCCACAACATCTCCGTTTCTTAAACTGCTTATCTGCTCTGAAGATGAATTAGCTTCAGCTCTTACTTTTACATTGCTGGTACTGACTGTTCCAGTAGTCTGTGTATAAGCAAAACTTATTGTCGGTACAGTTATACCCACCATCCCAACAAGAGCTGCTGTAGCGATAACTTTAGCCAGGGCTCCTTTTAAATTTTTTCTCATATACTACCTCCTAAATAATGCCTAACGCATTTCCCTCAAATTACTCATTTGCATCATCAATTGCTTTACCAATATCATGACGCATATATTTATTCTCAAAAGCAACCCATTCTGTAGCCTTATAAGCATTGGTACGTGCTGCTTTAAGATTTTCCCCTTTGGCAGTAACACCAAGGACACGACCGCCATTTGTTACAATCCTGTCTCCATCGAATTTGGTTCCTGCATGGAAACAGTAATAACCGTCTTTATCTTTAAAGTTCTCAAGACCAGTGATCTCTTTACCCTTTTCATAGGAAACAGGGTAACCGTCTGAAGCAAGAACTACACAGACTGCAGCATTATCTTCAAACTCAACCTCCTGATCATCAAGAGTTCCGTCAATACATGCATTGCATATATCTATAAGATCTGATTTAAGTCTAGGAAGTATTACCTGAGCCTCAGGATCGCCAAATCTTGCGTTATATTCAAGAACCTTAGGGCCATCCTCTGTAAGCATAAGTCCAAAGTATATAATACCTTTGAATTCTCTGCCTTCAGCCTTCATAGCTTCAACAGTTTTGCCATATATATGCTCTCTGCAATACTCATCTACTTCTTTGGTATAGAAAGGACTTGGTGAAAATGTTCCCATACCACCTGTGTTAAGTCCTGTATCACCATCCCCGGCACGCTTATGGTCCTGAGCTGATGTCATAAGTTTATAGGTACTTCCATCAACAAATGAAAGAACAGATACTTCACGGCCTGTCATAAATTCTTCAATAACCATATGATTTCCGGCACTTCCAAATTTATGATCCTCCATTATCTCTTTTACTCCGGCCTTTGCTTCCTCCAGGTTCTTGCAGATAAGAACACCCTTTCCAAGAGCAAGTCCATCTGCCTTAAGAACTATCGGCATCTTGGCACTTTCAAGATATTCAAGTGCTTTTTCAGCGCTGTCAAAGGTTTCATAGCTTGCTGTAGGAATACCGTATTTTTTCATAAGGTCTTTGGAAAATGCCTTACTGCCTTCAAGAATAGCAGCATTTTTCCTGGGTCCGAATGCACGAAGTCCTGCCTTTTCAAGTTCATCCACAAGACCACCTACAAGTGGATCATCCATTCCTACAATTGTAAGATCTATAGCATTGTCCTTTGCAAAAGCGACAATTTTATCAAATTCCATTGGAGTAATAGGAACGCACTCTGCAAGCTCTGCAATTCCGGCATTGCCCGGTGCGCAATAGAGTTTAGTTACCTTGGAAGATCTGGCAACAGCCTCGGCAATAGCATGCTCACGGCCGCCTCCGCCAACGATCAGTACTTTCATTTGAAATTCTCCCTTCAAAAACTTTCTGTGAATATGTCAAAAAAGGTCATCAGGATCATAATCTTCTATTATGACCTTTCCATCTGTTACAGTAATCTTATTATTAGCTATAAGATCTATAGCTTTAGGCATTATCACCCATTCTGCCTGCTCCATTATCCTCTTCTGAAGGCTCTGTGGTGAGTCATCCTGTCTCACCATAACAGGCTTCTGAAGAATAATAGGACCTGTATCTGTTCCCTCGTCTACAAAGTGTACCGTAGCTCCTGATACTCTGGCGCCCCTTTCCAGCACTTTCTCATGAACATGAAGTCCGTAAAAACCTGTTCCGCAAAATGAAGGAATAAGAGACGGGTGTATATTAATTATTCTGTTAGGAAATGCCTTTACCACCTCTTCCGGAATTACCACAAGGCAACCGGCCAGTACGATAAGGTCCGGCTTTGCCTCTGTAAGTACATTATAAAATTCCCGGTTGAATTCTCCTCTTGATGCATAATCCTTAGGAGATCTGACAGCTGTAGGAATTCCTGCAGCTGCTGCTCTTTCCAATGCATAAGCATTTTTGTTATTTGAAAAAACAAGTACTATTTCTGTATTTGTAATGGTTCCGGCCTTAATACCATCAATTATAGCCTGAAGATTGGTACCGCCACCTGAAACGCATACTGCTATTTTCAGCATACTTCGGCTCCCTTTTCTCCTGCTTCAACACTTCCTACTACATAAGGTGTCTCTCCTGATGCCTTAATGGCTTCCATTGTCTTATCAACATCAGCAGGATCAATGGCAAGAACCATTCCAAGACCCATATTGAAGGTATTGTACATCATATGTTCTTCAAGATTGCCTTTTTTCTGCATAAGCTTAAAGATTGCAGGCATTTCATAGCTGTCCTTTTTGATTACAGCCTTAACTCCGTCAGGAAGCATTCTTGGAATATTCTCATAGAAACCGCCACCTGTAATATGGCTGCAGCCCTTTACCTTAACTCCTGCATTCTTGATTGACTTCATCATCTTTACATATATTCTTGTAGGAGCAAGAAGTGCCTCACCAAGAGTTGTTCCAAGCTCATCATAATAGGTCTCAAGGCTTTCCCTACTCATGTCAAATACTTTTCTTACAAGTGAAAATCCATTACTGTGAACACCGCTTGATGCTACACCTATAAGAACATCACCTGCTTTAATAGTGCTGCCGTCAATCATATCTTTACGATCAACTATGCCAACTGTAAATCCTGCTACATCATACTCTTCTTCAGGCATAAGATCAGGATGCTCAGCTGTTTCACCACCTATAAGAGCACACTCAGACTGCTTACAGCCCTCTGCAACACCCTTAACGATTGCTGCAATCTTCTCAGGAATATTCTTACCACAAGCTATATAATCAAGGAAAAACAGTGGTTCTCCGCCTGCGCAGGCAACGTCATTAACGCACATTGCAACAGCATCAATACCTATTGTGTCATGCTTATCAAGAACGAAAGCAAGCTTAATCTTGGTTCCTACTCCGTCAGTACCTGACAAAAGAACAGGATCTTCCATATTCTTAATTGCATTAAGTGAAAAAGCACCTGAAAATCCTCCAAGACCTCCGATAACCTCAGGTCTGTTGGTTTCCTTTACATACTGCTTTATAAGCTCTACAGATTTGTATCCGGCTTCAATATCTACACCGGCGTTTTTGTAATTCAGTTCCATCGTTTCTCCCATTTCCATAAATAATAAATTATTGTTTACGTGCCTTAGTGCTGCCCCTCAGTATATATAAAAGCTCTCACTTTTATTACTATAATTAGTAGTTTTTATAGCCAACTTCCTGAAGATGTGCATCCTTGCCCTTTACACTATCCTTGAGTGAAGCAGTATAATCCTTAAGCTTTTTAAGAAGATCTGCATCTGATGTAGCCAGAATCTTAGCTGCAAGTATTCCCGCATTGGCTCCACCGTTTATTGCAACTGTTGCAACAGGTATTCCTGTAGGCATCTGAACAATACTATATAATGAATCGCGTCCGCCAAGTGAAGTTGTATGCATTGGAATACCTATAACAGGCATAGGGAATATAGCTGCGCACATTCCCGGAAGATGTGCTGCCATACCTGCTCCGGCAATGATTACTTTATAGCCTTTTTCCTCTGCACCTTTTGCATATTCAAAGAACTCATCCGGTTCTCTGTGTGCTGAAATAATATTCATCTCATAAGTTATTCCAAGCTGATCCAATATATCAGCTGCTTTGGACATGACCGGCATATCCGAATCAGATCCCATTACAATTCCAACTTGTGCCACGTTCTTTTCTCCTCTTTAAAAAATGTTTTTAGTATCTCTATCTAAACCATACCACAATATGTTGGGTATAGCTAGTAGCTATTGTTACAAGATTGTTACAATTAGCTGCTGCCTTTGTTTAAGTAAAAATCATCTTTCATCCAAAGGCTTATTCAGCTCCAGGGTTCCTTCAAGAACAAATCTGCCCTTCTCAATAATCGTGATCTTACTGCCATCAGGAAGTACCGCAGAAAGCTCTCCCAGCTCATCATAAGGAATGGTAATATCCGTATGGCATCCAAAATATGCTTTGTCCGGAGCTTCGTTTCTCTTTGCGGAGATCTCATTTTCTCTGGCAATAATGCTCTTTCCGTCAGGATTATAGGTAACTATATCTTCTTCATGTGAATAACAGGTATCACCCACTGCAAAATGAGGTCCTGTTTTTTCTGCAATCAAAATAGGTAATTTATCTGCTATATCAAATTTTCTTGCCATAACATAAGCTGTTGTATTTGTTCCTATGGCAAATTCTCCAAGAGGAAGGATATTGTGATTATAAAGTACGTTATCACTTATATATTTTCTGCCTTCTTTTGGGTCTTCAAAATTATCACAGCTATAATCGGTAATAACACCATTTTCAAATTTAATTTCCAGGTTCTTAAATAAAAGTCCCCTTAAATATACGCTGCTTACATGAAGTACTCCCTCTGTTCCCTCAAGAAGCGGTGAAGTAAACACTTCACCCACAGGGATATTTACATCTGCCACACAATTTTCAAAGTTTGTTTCCTTATCAGGGTTATTAAGCTTATGAAGCATTACCTTGATGTCTGTGTGATTGGCACCCATACCCTTTACGATGCAGTACTTAGCTTTATCAAGACTATCGATAAGCTTTTGCTGTATATCCCTGTAAAGCTTATAATCCAGAGTATTTATCCGGACTGTTTCATTAAATATATCCTTAAATTCAGGACCGATCTCCGGAACAGGAAAAGCAATTATGGTGTAGCTTCTCTCCTCCGGGATTATATAATTGTTCTGAACCAGACTAGCCTGAATTCTGTATTCTCCAAGCATTTTCTTCTGTTCCTCGGAAAGCTTTACAGCTTCAGGATTTTGTGAAGGTTCAAAAGGCTTTTCACCAAACACTTCTATAACTGCCGGTCCGCCATAGCCCTTTGCCTTTTCCTTGCACAACTCTCCTGCAGATCTTATGGCTTCAAGACGTCTGTTGTTATATCCGCCATCCATGAACAGACCATTATCATCCTTATGGTCATACTCATACTGCTTATTGGCAGAGGCTCCAAAATATCCCCTTACCCTGGCAGAGTTTGCTGTATTAAAAAGACTTGGATGAGAACGATATAATACCGATCTAAGCCCCATCTTCTGAAAATTATTTACAGCACATCTTACCATACGCTCAAAACCTGTCAGATATTCTATACTAACGGTTTTCTTTATGGTTATATCTTTGCCTGTAAGACCAAAGCCTATACGATAGCCCTCTGTATAGGTATCTGCAAGAGCTTTGATATCCTCCTCTGAAAGGCTGTTCATATGCTCTGCCATGGCTACTTCATTATCTGTTATATATTCACCGTAACGATATAAATATGAAATATCATTAAGGTCACTGTTCATGACTATATTACCTGCATAGTCATGCTCGTCATATACCATCTGTTCAAAACGAAGCTGTCTTTCTTCCTCTGCGTAATCTGTGAAGAAATAATACATTATGTCTTTTATCTCTTCATATTTAGGGAGCCTCTTCTCGCTTTCATCTGCGCTCAAAAACGCACCGTAAACCTCAAGAAAAAGCTCCAATCTGATAACAAGCTCATATAATAATCCTTCGTATACACTTGGAACAAGTGAACGAAGTTCATAATACAGGCATGAAAGAAGCTGTCCGTAACCCTGTCCAAGTCTCTTAACCGCATAGGATGGATTGGCAAAGCTTTCTTCATAGTGCTGTGGAAGAATGTCTTTATAAAGGTTTAAATTTCTTTCCTTTAGTTTTTCCAGGGAGTCTGTTTCCTTCTGACCGGAAACAGCCCATTTATAAGTATCTACTATATATAAAAGGAACTCGCTTACAAAATGAAAATAATCATTAAAGCCTTCGTTCTTTAATTTCTCGTTTTTAATATTACTTAATCTGTCCAAAGCCAGCTCAAATCGTTCACTGACAATTTCCAGCATTTCCTGATCCATCTATTTTCCTCCAAAATCAAATATAGGCCATAACCAATATATAAATCATAAACAGTATAACCAGACTGTTTAAGATTATTCCCAAATTGGGAAAAAATTTAAAGATGTCCTTTTCCAGTCTGGATTTAATCGCAAGTATGATTCCGGCTATAGCAAAACAAAAAGCAAATAGAACCGCTGCACCGGATTTTACATCCGCCTGTCCCCCTGCCCTGTATGTATAGACAATAGAAATAATAACAGTAAGCACAGAAATAACACCCAGGATAGAGGCAGCTATTCCTCTAACCGGGTGTTTATTATCTGTGAACATATACTTGTTCCAAAATAATCTTGGTCTTAATTTGATCTTAGGTCTTTTAATATTGGTGTTTAAAAAATTAATTCTCATAACATTTAAATAAATCAAAATATTATTTTGGAGCGGTTCTGTAAAAGCTTTGCTCCGCTGATAATAAGAAGGACACCTGCTGCTGTTCCCGCAACTATTGCAATTACTCCAAACGCAATATTAAGTGCACCTGTATTTCCCATAACTTTATAGGTCTTTTCTTCCATTTTTACCACCTCTCTGTTATGAACTTATATACTTAATATCCAACATAATGATTATAACTTTTATTTTGAAACTGCGCCATACTCAGCATAATAATCATCAAGTGCCTTTTTAATATCCTTTGTAAGAATTACTTCTCCGTCAACAGGCTTGTTGTATAAATGCTCGACCACTTCGCTCATGGTTACAATAGCATGAGCTTCAAATCCATATTTATCATGGATTTCATCAAGAGCGCTCATATCTGTCTCAAGACCTTTTTCCTGTCTGTTAAGAGATACCATCATACCTACAACATCTACATCTGCCTGTTCCTGTAAAATAGGCATTGTCTCTTCGATAGACTTTCCTGATGTAGTAACATCTTCTATTATAAGTACTCTGTCACCGTCACGAAGCTTACTTCCAAGAAGAATACCCTTGTCTCCGTGATCCTTGATTTCTTTACGATTTGAACAGTACTTAACGTCTCTTCCGTATAACTCACTGATAGCACTGGCTGTTATTACTGCAAGTGGAATACCCTTGTATGCAGGTCCAAAGAGAACATCGAACTCAAGTCCAAAGGTGTCATGAATAGCCCTTGCATAATACTCACCAAGCTTACGAAGCTGAGACCCTTTAACATAAGCACCTGCATTCATGAAAAATGGTGACTTACGTCCACTCTTTAAAGTGAATTCTCCAAACTTAAGTACATTACTGTCTACCATAAAATCAATAAAATCTTCTTTATATTTCTCCATAGTCCCCTCCTTATTTAGATGCAAGCGCATCTGAAATATCTTTTTTCATATCTAAAACTGCAGCTCTGGCAGCTTCTCCAACCTGTCCGTCTGCAAATTTACTGTAATTCTCATTCTGCCATGCAGCAATGATTCCTCTGGAAGAATTGACAATCGCTCCAAGGCCATCCTTGTTAAAGAAATGAACCAGGTCTTTGCCTTTTCCGCCCTGGGCTCCGTATCCCGGAACGAGAATAAATGCATGTGGCATAATATCTCTTAAAATCTTACCCATTTCAGGATATGTAGCACCAACAACAGCGCCTACATTACTGTAATCACCTTCCATGGACTCAGATCCCCATTTTTCAACCTGCTCACCCACAAGCTCATATAAAGGTCTTCCATCGATTTCTCTGTCCTGGAATTCGCCACTGCTTGGATTTGAAGTCTTTACAAGAACAAAAATACCTTTATCTTCTTTATTACAAACATTAATAAAAGGCTTTACTCCATCAGAGCCAAGATAAGGGTTAACGGTCGCAAAATCTTCTTCAAAACCTGAATAGGTATTGGCACCAACCTGAATGCTTCCAAGATGTCCAATAGCATAGGATTCTGAAGTAGAACCGATATCGCCTCTCTTAATATCTCCAATGACAATAAGGCCTTTTTCATGACAATAATCTACTGTACGTTTAAATGCCACAAGTCCCGGTATCCCGAACTGTTCATACATGGCAATCTGTGGCTTAACTGCCGGAATCAAATCATAGACAGCATCAACAATTTCCTTGTTAAACTGCCATATAGCTTCCCCTGCTCCTTCAAGTGTTTCTCCAAATTCTGCATATGCCTTTGAAGTAATACGCTCCGGTATGAAGGACAGCTTTGGGTCCAGACCAACTACAATCGGTGCATCTGTCTTTTTGATGCCACTAATTAATTTCTGAATCATTTATAATATTCCTTTTCCACAATTTTAAATATTTACTGCTAAAATAAATACTTACATTAAAAACTATGTTACCATAAATTATTCATTTGTCACGCAGAAATAATTAAAAATTGAAGAATAGTTTTAAATAAATTCACAAATCAGCCCTGCTTGGTAAAAAACTCATCTATAGCGCCTATAAGCTGAGCCTTGGGCATAGTCTTAAGCAGATACTTTTCAGGCTTAAGGTTGGCAACGGCTATTACACTGTCTTTATCACTCTTTGCCGTAAGGAACATTACAGGAAGTTCCGCTGTCTGAAGATTTGCTCTTATAAGCTTTAGAACCTGTGGACCGTTCATCACAGGCATCTCATAATCCAAAAGCACCAGATCCACCTCGTTATTTTGTAAAAAAGATAAAGCTATCTTGCCGGAACTTGCCATATAAACTCTGTATTTTACCGAAAGCCATGTTTTTATCATTCTGAGCATGGTTCCGTCATCATCTATTACAAGAATTCTTTTTTTCTGTTCTTCATCCACAGAGCTGTCGCGAACTACGATATCCAGCTGTTCCGCAAGCATTTTTACATCAATAGGTCTGAGGTAGGTTTCCGTGATCTTAATATTAGGTATAAAGGTCATGGCCATATCCAGTTCTTCCCTGGTTCCTATAAGGTATAACAGAAATCTTTCAGAATCTATAACCTCGGAGAGATAGGACTCAAGCTCAGAATCCTTGGCAACATCATCACCTAAATATAATATATAAATAGAAGGCTTGTATTCCAGTTCAAGAATAGCCTTTTTGGAGGGTTCACAGCATGTAACCTCATATCCTTCCTTCTCAAGTCCTTTAGCTATGGCGCTGACCATAAAGCTTTTCACATTACCTATAAGAAGTACTTGCTTTTCCATATTATCTATCAATATCCTTTCATAACATTTAGCAGCCGATAAAACGATATAATATCATTTAACTGTCTAAAGTCAATAAATAATTTATCAAAAAAACCTAAAGCACAGCTTAAAGAATCTTTAAAAGTCCGTCCCTGTCCACTGCTGCCAGAAGTTTCTTAACCTTTTTATATTTATCCTTATATTCAGAAGGAATACTGTAATCGTTTAACATTTTCATAATATCATCAACACTGTCAAAATAGGATGCCTCTACAAATTCTCTCATTCCGGCAAAGGCACTTTCCAGCTCCTCTTTGGAAATCTCAGGTTTTCCGTTGTCAGCAGAAGCCACCTCCATGGCAGGAGCTATATGTTCCTTGTAGCTTCTGTAGTTTTCAAGAAGTACCGGTGTCTTTTCCTCTATTTCCTCAATTTTTTTATTGTTACCACACTGCTCAAGATAGGCTGCCATTTCAGAAAGCTTCATGGCACCTATGGTTCTGGCGGAGCTCTTAAGTCCGTGAACCAGAATAGTATAATTTTTTATATCCTTATTTTGGGCAAATTCTTCTATCTTTAAAGATTTATCCTCAATGGTCAGCCAGAAATCGGATAATACTTCATATAAAAGCTCTGCACTTCCGCAATTATTAATTGCTACCTGCATATCTATTCCTGTTACGTTAACTACCTTGGCATAGGCTTTTGCCTCGGCTTCGCGGCTTTCTTCTTTTCTTGCATCCGTTACGTAATCAGCATCTCCCTTTTTGGATACTTTTTCCTTAGGGATATAGGTCAAAAGCAGTTCTTCAAGTCTGCTGCTGTCAACAGGCTTTGAAAGATAATCTGTAAAGCCCTCCTTGAAATACTCTTCTCTGGCACCGGATATGGCATTGGCAGTAAGGGCAATCACAGGAGTGTTCTTATTATAGGTATCCGTAAGCTTTTGCATCTCGTGGAAGGTTTCTATACCATCCATTTCCGGCATTCTGTGATCCAGGAAAATAACGTCGTATTTTTTTTCCTTAACCATTTCAATAGCCTTTAATCCGCTTTCTGCCGTATCCACCACTATCCCGGTTTCCTTTAACAGTCCCTTGACCACAGTCAGATTTGCTCTTGTATCGTCCACAACCAGTATGGTTGCATCCGGAGCATGAAAGGATTCCTCGTAAACCTCCAGCTTTGAAAGGGCATCCTTATAAATCTGGCTAAAGCTTCCCACAGGCTCCCAGGATACTACCTTTTGTCTTACGGCAAAAGAGAAATCGCTGCCAACTCCGTACTCGCTTCGCACCACAAGCTCAGACCCCATAAGATCCAGCAAGGTCTTTACTATATTCATTCCAAGGCCTGTGCCTTCAATGGTCTTATTTTTGGTTTCATCTATTCTTTCAAAGGCAGAAAAAAGCTTTTCAAGATCCTCTTCCTTTATTCCCTGTCCGGTATCAATAACCTGAAAAGTAAGGTTTATATGGTTATTACCTGCCTTTTCAAATCCGATATTTGTGGTTATTGTTCCGCTGGGAGTATATTTAACCGCATTGGTCAAAATGTTTAAAACACATTGTCTGATTCTCATTTCATCGCCAATGAGAATGTGTGGAATATTTTCATCCACATTGTATATAAGCTCAATATCCTTCTCCCTGGCCCTTACATTTATCATATTGGCAATATCGTTAAGAACAGAGGAAAGCTCATACTCAACAGGAATTATCTCCATTTTACCTGATTCAATTTTAGAGAAATCCAGAATATCGTTTATAAGACTAAGAAGTGTCTTACCGGCATTTTGAATCTCCCTTGCATATTCGGTAATACTCGGAGTTGTACTCTCTCTTATGATCATCTCGTCAAACCCCAGTACCGCATTAATAGGGGTTCTGATTTCATGAGACATATTTGACAGGAATCTAGACTTTGCTTTATTGGCTTCCTTGGCAATTTCAAGGTCTTCCTCCAGATTATGCTGCATTTTAATATAATTTATATATCCTACAGTAGTTGTAACCGTTATTCTAAAGGCATTGTACAGATCCTCAATCTCATCTCCCGTTGTAATATTCAGCTCATGTACAAGATCCAGGTCCATCTGAAGATCTTCACCCTGGGATTTAGCAAAGCTTCTGACCACATTGGACATACCATCTATAGGTCTTACTATTCTCCAGGTAGCATATTTATTGATAAATACCGCAGAAGGTATGATCAGCATCATGATAAGCATCATAAGCTTTGTATCATAAGCCAGGGTGGCATTGTTTAAGTTAAAGTCAATTTCATCGGAGCTTAATGCAACAAGTTCACTTACCTTTTTTTCCAGAACAACAGCATTGGTTATGGACTTCCATTCTTCATCTCCAAGATAATCCACTTCCAGTTCTCCTGCCTCCATGGCAGCCTGAGTTGCATGCATGGATGGAATAAGGGTATTGGAAAACAGTGCCGCCAGAATTCCAAGAAGCGCAGCCTGAAAAACAATAATATTAGTAACTACAATTCCAAGTTTGGAATGTCTGGTATATCTGAATTCATCGAGATTCGGATTTGCTTCTATTCTTGTGGAGTAAAGCTGGGCAGTATAAAAAAGTTCTTTAACATAATCCGGAGTAAAATTCAAAAACAAATACAAAAAGATCATGGTAATAGAACTTTCCAACAGCTCATCCAGAGTATAAAAAAACATCTTATAGGGTACAAACTCCAAAAGTCCGCGACCTGCAATAACACCAAGAAGTCCACCCCAAAGAGCTCCATTGATAAATGCTATTAAAATTATTCCTAAGATGGTTTTGAATTTACTTCTAAACCATTTACATTTAGACATCTCAAAAACAGCAATAGTTACTATAAGGTAAATACTGCTCATAAATGCAAAACTGCTGGCTGTTACAGTATTAAATACAAACACCAGCAGAGCACATATTATTCCGGAGGCTACTCCGGAAAGTGCTGAAACTATCATTATAGGCACGCACTTAAAAGCATAGGCAAACTTAAAATAACTTGTATCAACTACAGGTTCTTTTTCAATCAAATAGTTATATCTAATGGTAAGAAAGCTTGCAATTGCTATCAATAGAATATTTAAGGTAATCCTGAAAAAAACCTTATGTTTTAATATAAAAAACTCTGCTTTTGACGAAGCCCCGGTTTTATCCATTTCTCTTTTTCCTAATATCTGAAACAAAATCCGCAATTGTTGTGAACATCTGATGGACATCAATAGGCTTGGAGACATATCCGTTCATGCCGCTATTTTGAGCCATGGCTATGGTATCTCCCATAACATCCGCAGACATGGCTATTATAGGCACATCCACAGCATCCATTCTCGGGAGCTCTCTTATCCTGCCTGTAGCTTCATAACCATCAAGTCCCGGCATTCTCACATCCATAAGTATTACATCGTAGTAATATTCCTGTGAATTTGAAAACTTATCAATGGCCTGTTGTCCATCCCGAGCAATATCAACAATTACACCAACTTCATTTAGAAGTCCCTCTGCCACCTCGGCATTTATTTCATTATCCTCGGCAAGAAGAACTCTTACACCTTCAAGAATTGAAAAATCATCCTGTTTATTTTTCCATTCTTTGCCATTTTCATCTTCCTGGACCCCAAGCTCAAGAAGAAGTGTCACAGTGAATTTTGTCCCTACAAACTCTTTGCTTTCAACTGTTATATCTCCGCCCATAAGATTTGAAAAGCGCTTGGATATGGCAAGTCCAAGACCCGTTCCTGTTCCGTATTTGGCAGGATCTCTGTTTTCCTGTGAAAAGCTTTTAAACAGCTTTGGAATAAATTCTTTGCTCATTCCGCAGCCGTTATCTTCTATAATAAAGGTAGTTTCTACGTTATCCCCCTTTATCTCCTGGGAAACATCAAGCAAAACCCTGCCTCCCGGTTCTGTAAATTTAACAGCATTATTTAATAAATTAATAAGTATCTGCTGGATTCGTACTTTATCACCAATGACATTCCAGGTATCAATCTTACTGTCATCCATGATGAAGTTTATTTCCTTTTCTATGGCGAGTGGCCTGATTATGGTATCAATAGTATCAAAAATATCTCCAAAGCTTATGGGCCTGTGGTCAAGAACTATTTCGCCGCCTTCAATTTTCTTAAAGTCCAGAACATCATTTATAATGCCAAGAAGATACTGTCCCGAAGACTTTATCTTGGATAAATATTCAACCGATGTCTTATCCTCAATCTTATCAAGGCCAAGGGTTGCAAGACCAATAATAGCATTCATTGGTGTCCGCATTTCATGACTCATTCTGGATATAAATTCTGTCATGGAGTCATTACTTTTTTCCAGCTCACCATTAAGCTTTTCTATTTCTTCGTTTCTCTCATAATCATCTGTAACATCAATAAAGCTTCCCACAAGACCTATAATCTGCCCATTATCATAAAGAGGGCTCTTACTGGCAAGAATATGTCTGACCTTTCCCTTAGCCACGCAAAGTCCGGGGACCATAAAGGTGCTTTTACCTTCAAGAACAGATTCTTCATCATTTTTAAAGGGAACCGGGTCAGGATGCCAATTCATGTCTTCATCATTTTTGCCTAAAATCTCAGAAAGAGACGCAAATCCGTAGTAATCAAGAAATGCCTGATTTGCCCCAAGGAAACGTCTGTCTCTGTCCTTCCAGAAAATCATATCCTGGGTGGTATTAAGGATTCTGTCCAAAAGCAGTGTATTATAATCAATACTTGTAAGACGGTTTCCGGTTCTGTCAAAATCATAATTATCTGTTATTTCATATATATTCAGATAGATAAGTATGATTCCCTTATCTACCACACGACCCGAAACACTTCCCTTGAAAAGCTTATATTTTTCATAAGGAGGAACCATTATACGCATTCTTACTTCGTAAGGATTTTCAGGTTCCATCATGACCTGATTTATTACATTTATAATAGAGGTATAATCATCCGGATGAACAAAATCCGATTTATGTTCAAGATATCTGGCAAGAAGATCCTCCTTATTGTCACCAAATACCTTAGCCAGAAGATCGGACACCAAAACAAGACTGTATTCTCCGTTGTTGTAGCAGAAGACAGCCAGGTATCCCGGTATTTTTTGTAATATTTTTTTCTCCTCATCAGGCATAGTATAGAGAAAATAATTCATAGTCACCCTCATGTTAATATTATAATGCCATACTACTATTATTATAATTTTACGTAAATTATAACTCAACATTTTGATTATTACAGTTTTATTAAAATTTAATAAAGCCATTTAATAAAAAAAATATGTCAATAAAGCCATTTTTTGGAAAAAGTATTTTATTGACAATAAAATTTCATTGCTGCAAACTATTAAAGGATATTTTCCAAATATCTATAGGCATTACAGTTTCATAGTTTAATTTCAGGAGGAGATTTATGGGCGGCTTTTTTGCGACAGCACTCAAAAATGACTGTGTATTTGATCTGTTTTTCGGAACAGATTATCATTCACATCTCGGAACACGAAGGGCAGGACTTGTAGTTCTTGGAAAAGACGGTTTTAACCGTTCTATTCACAATATTGAAAATTCACCATTCAGAACAAAATTCGAAAAAGAAATCCAATCAATGAATGGAAATCTTGGAATCGGCTGTATATCAGATTTTGAGCCACAGCCTCTTATCGTAAGATCACATCATGGCACTTATGCAATCACCACTGTAGGAAAAATCAATAATCTGGAAAAGCTTGCTGATGAAGTAATAGGCGGTCAAAGCGGAAGTCACTTCCTTGAAATGAGCGGCGGCAATATCAATGCTACAGAGCTTGTAGCTGCTCTCATCAATCAGAAGGCCAATATAATAGAAGGCATAAAATATGCCCAGGATGTAATTGAAGGTTCCATGACCTTAATGCTGCTCACTGCTCAGGGTATATACTGTGCCCGTGATAAAATGGGCAGAACTCCTCTTGTTATAGGTATGAAGGATGAAGGCTTTTGTGCATCCTTTGAAGCCTTTGCATATCTTAATCTCGGATATCGTGATTTTAAAGAACTGGGACCTGGCGAAATAGCCATTATGACTCCTGAGGGTGTCACCACTCTTTCAAAACCGGGATCAGAGATGAGAATATGTACTTTCCTCTGGGTATATTATGGATATCCGTCTTCAAGTTATGAAGGTGTATCCGTTGAACAAATGCGTTATAACTGCGGAAGTGCCATGGCAAAGCGTGATGGCATGTCCAAGGATGATATAGATATAGTTGCAGGTGTCCCTGATTCAGGAACTGCACATGCGGTAGGTTATGCCAATGAGTCAGGAGTTCCTTTCTCAAGACCTTTTATCAAATACACTCCTACCTGGCCTCGTAGTTTCATGCCAACAATCCAGTCCAAGCGTGACCTTATTGCCCGCATGAAGCTCATACCTGTTCATGAACTTATTGAAAACAGACGTCTTTTACTTATAGATGATTCCATAGTAAGAGGCACACAGCTTCGCGAGACCACAGATTTCTTATACAGCAGCGGAGCAAAAGAGGTTCATGTTCGTCCTGCATGTCCTCCTATTATGTATGGATGCAAATACCTCAACTTCTCCCGTTCAACTTCTGAAATGGAGCTTATTGCAAGACGTATCATCAGTAAGGAAGAAGGCCAGAATGTAGAACGCTCTGTACTTGATGATTATTGCAATCCTGATTCAGACAGATATAAGAATATGATCGAGGATATACGTAAACAGCTTGGATTTACAACCCTTAATTATAATCGTCTTGATGATATGCTGGATGCTGTTGGAATTGATCGTTCAAAGCTTTGTACCTATTGCTGGGACGGCAAAGAATAATATTTACAGATAATTGTAAATACCTCTTAGGTGACAGATTCACTTAAGAGGTATTTTTTTGCCCTCAATTAATGGAGCAAGCCAATACGGCGGGGACCGTATTGGCTCGTATGAAAAAATTGTTATGAGGGGGAGAAGCTTTATCGCTTCTTTAGTTATACTATATCCCCCGAACCTAAAATTAACCTAAAAATAATTTTTAGTTTGAAAATTTTTTTCAAAAACTTTTTTATTACAAACTCATATATCACAAAAGGCCAAAATGCTTGCAGGCATTGTAGATTCCGTCATCCAAGATGTCGGTGGTTATGAAATCCGCTTCCGCCCTGGCAACTTCGGTGCCATTTCCCATAACAACACTGGTTCCGGCAACCTTAAGCATATCTATGTCATTTACACTGTCACCAAAAGCAAAGGTGTCTTTTATATCTGCATCAAAGAGTTCGCATATCTTTGCTATTCCCGTTCCTTTGCTAAATCCGTGGGGAACAAATTCCGCCACCTCCGGGTTATGCACAAGAAAATCATAATAAGGTGACAGAGCTTCAAAGCATTCTTTTGTATGAGAAGACTTTGTAGCACAGGACAGCTTTGAAAATTCCCATTTTCCCCAATTTCCGGTAATCGAGAGAAGGTTATCCCCCATATCAGACTTTATAAACTTGCCATATGGGTCATCCTCAAAATCTTCGTTATCAAAATACAGATAGTCTTTGCCTTCAAGTATGGGCTTTAAACCATATTTTTTGACAGTTTCAACTGTGTGCACAGCAAGCTCGTCATCTATCTTCTTATAAAAAATATATTCGCCGTTGTACTCAATCTGTGTACCGCATCCTGCTACTATTCCATCAAACCCTATTCCCAGCAGATCCTCTGAGTGTACAAATGCTCTTGTCCGTCCTGTATTTATAAATGCAAGATGTCCGTTTTTATGAAGTCCCCTTATGGCTGAAATAGTGCTGACAGGGATTGTTCCATTGGCATCCCAAAGAGTTCCATCAATATCAAAGAAAGCTATTTTTCGTGTCATTTATATGTTCTCCGGTAAATTTATTTGCGTTTAGCAGTTACTTTATGGTATATTACTTGGTCTTGACTAAAGTGTCAAATGAACTTAGCATAAAAACACAGAGGTGAAATTATGTCAAAAAGATATATGGCTTTAGAAACAGCAGCCGATGACTGCAGATTATATCACTATACACAGTGCAGCAGCATGAAGGGGATAGTTGCGGGAAAATGTATGTACGCAACTGATTCCAGCTTCTTAAATGATATTAACGAAGTGGAATATATATTGTCCATAGCTGACATTGTTATTGGTGAGGTGGTAAAACCGGAGTGGCGCACTCTCCTTAGAAGACAGATACACAAAACCATGCAGGAAATGCGCAAGGCTGACTATTATGTAATATCCTTTTCCACAGATCCCGACAGTATAACACTTTGGTCAGAGTTTGGTAATCAGACAGGTTATAATATCGGTTTTAATGCCGGAGAACTTATTAAAAGAATTGAAAAGGAACGGGAAATTTTCTGTCATGGCTATGTAATCTATGATTATGAAACTCAAAAGGAAATAATCAGCTCCCTTTTATTTAAACGAATTCCCTCAAAGATAGGCAAGAATTTCGAAGACATAATGAATTCCAAGATTCTCCATGGCGATTGCAAGGAATTTGATGAACTGTGCAAGAGATTTCGAAGCATTGTTTCCATATATGCCCTGTTCTTTAAGCAGCAGGAATTTGAAGCAGAGAGAGAATACAGAATAGTTTTCAGAAACTGTAAATATGATGAGCTTATGTTCAGAGAAAGAGATGGTTTCCTTATGCCCTTTATCAAGGTAGGCCATATCAATGAGGAGCTTATGCCTATAACAAGCATAACCGTTGCTCCCAAAAATCATGTGGATCTTGCCAGAAAAGGTGCTGAAAAATACTTAGAGCACATGGGTTATAAGAATCCTACTGTTTATCTCTCCAAATTAAAATTAAGGTACTGATTTTATAAAATCATAATATTCTTTTAATATATAAGTACATGACTTTTTATGATTTTTAGTGTATATTACATTTACCATAATAGGTTTTTATAAATATTGTGGGAGTTTATGGGGTAAACAAATGATTTGTTTACTTGTTTCAATCCTAAGGAAAGGAGTGGTGATATGAGCGTATCTGCTATTGCGAGCGGCTATGGTAGTGGAGCAGCCACATACATGCAACAGATTGCCAGTGGTAAAAAGATAAACAGTGCAGCTGATAATTCAGCAGGCCTTGCCATTGCACAGAGATTGCAGCAAAGTTCCACAACCGCAAAAGTCAGCTCTAACAATTATCAAGATCAGATAAACAAGAATAATGTTGCTGATTCTGTATATAGCGGAATGAACGATTACATGCAGGAAATAAATGCTCAATCCGTAAGATCACAGAACGGCTTATTATCTTCCTCTGATCAGCAAAGCATTGCAGACTATGTGGGCCAGCTTAGTCAGGGTATGAACCAGCTTGCTGAAACTACCTATAACGGTCAAAGCCTTGTAAGTTCTTCAGCAGTATCCGGTATTAGCGGTGCAAACTTTGATCTAAGCTCAATTGACAGCGCTGTAGCTTCACTAAGCAGTGCACAAAGCGCCAATGGTGCTGCAACAAACGGTCTTGAATATGCGTCAGCAGTTGCTGATACTCAATATGCAAACGAGACTGCAGCTCTTAGTGGCATAAGTGACACAGATATTGCCGATGCAGTGACAGGACTCAGTCGTGAAAACACACTTGATCAGACAAAAGTAATGCTTCAGAAGCAAATGATGGAAGACGAACAGCAAAAGAATATGGCTTTATTTGTTTAATGTTTTTGCAAAAACGGTAAACGGAGATTTTTATTATATTTAATTTTACGGGCAAGTCCCTTAAAGGCAAAAGAAAGGCCGGTCAGAAATGACCGGCTTTTCTTTTTTTGGTCTCCATATCTTACCAAAACCTCATATTACTTAACATTAAACTGTGAAATCAAATCATTAAGATTTTCAGACTGCTCTGACAGCTCCTGTGAAACTGCACTGGATTCCTCAGCAGTGGCTGAATTATTCTGAACAACATTAGATATCTGTTCGATACCGTCATTGATCTCTGCCATGGCATCTGCCTGCTGACGAGCCATTTCACCGGACTCCTTCATCATACCTGTAACTTCATTAACCGTATCCTGTACAACCTGAAGGGCTTCTTTGGTCTCTTCTACAACAGTATTACCGTTTCTAACCTCTTCCATTGTATCATTTATAAGCTGATGCGTATTCTTGGCAGCCTCAGAAGACTGATTGGCAAGGGCTGTAATTTCTTCTGCAACAACAGCAAAGCCCTTACCTGCATCTCCTGCCCTTGCAGCCTCTATACTTGCGTTAAGAGCAAGAAGCTGTGTCTGCTTGGCAATAGCTTCTATTTCATTTGTTACCTGCTCGATTTCATTGGAAGCATCAGTAATTCTGCCCATGGCATCTGTAACAAGTTTCATCTTTCTGGCTGAAATCTCAACACTTTCCTGAGCTTTATTAGCCATGCTGATACCCTGCTCAGCTGAAGCAGCCATGTTTTTGGTCTGATCTGTAACAACTGCTACCGATGCTGTAAGTTCATCAACAGCGGAAGCCTGGTTGGTTGCACCGTCTGCAAGGTCACTTGCACCCTGGGACATATTGGCTGCGCCCTGGGAAACCTGTGATGAAGACTCTCTTACTTTTCCAATGGTATCTGAAAGTTTATCTGTAATATTATCAAGAGAATGTCTTATGGAACCGTAATCTTCCTGGTAAAGCTCAGGATTGTCTGTTCCATGAGTAAAATCTCCTTCTGAAACTCTGTTTAAGGTTTCATCTATATCTGTAACAATCTTCTTGAGGTTATCTGTAGCCTTTCGCATATCTCTTGCCATATGTCCAAGTTCATCATTCGACTCATAACTTATATCCACATCAAGAATACCGTTAGACATATCGCTTGCTACCTTGGACATTTCATTTACAGGATCAAGTATACTCTTTGTCAGTTTATTTCTTGAATCCTTTATAAATATAACTCCTATGGCAATAACAAGGATTGATAAGCATACCATGATAACAGATGTAATCAGGACTTTATTAAATGAAGCCTGAGCCAGTGCATATGAATCTGTTGATATAACTTTAAGATCTGCGGCAAGAGCCTTGATAGTAGTTGTAATGTCTCCGTTTAGAAGATCGTAAATTGCAAATCCATTAGTCATTTCACCATCAATGATTTCATTGGCTTCACATAACTCATCCAGTTCTTTTGTTAAGGATTCCAAAGTCTTTAGATCTGCCTCAACAGTTGCAAGATTTTCTTCATTATTGTAAACAGCTCTTAGATCTTCAAGATTCTGATAGAACTCAACTATCTTATCATCTACATTTGCCCATTGCTCTTTAAATACATCCTCTTCTTTGGTGGAAAGCATCCAAAAAGCTGCTTTTGCATATGCCTGAACGTTAATACGCATTTCGCCCTGTTGATGATCCTGTTCATAATACTTTTTATACATTGTATAAAAGCTTCCCATGGCCATGGCAATTGTAAGTCCCAGAAAAAGTACAACCAAAGCGCACAGTTTTGCAAAATTCATAAAGGTAACTTTAAGCTTATCGTTTACCTTCATATTTCTCATTTTACTTTCATCAGCATGTATAATCTTCGATATAAAGCTCATTTGAAAACCTCCTGGCAAAATGCCCATCCAATAACGGTATGCATTTTAATTATTAACGATTTTACAATTATAATCAATTAAACGTTTATAAAATTCATATAATTTTGTAATTATTTTTTCTGATCATTTACTTTAATACCCTTAAAGAACAAAGAATGTCGCTTGCGACATTCTCGCGCCGAGCGCGGTTGCATTTATGCAACATTTACCTATCGCGCGAGTGCGCATCCTTAGCGGAGCGTTTTTTATATCATAGGAAAGCAATTTCCTATGATATAAAAA
>JAILBM010000405.1 GCA_024680925.1 Butyrivibrio sp. | reverse complement strand
ATCCGATTTGGTAAACATGTATAGAACTATACCGATAAGAGCCAGAAACGGTGTAAATGAAGTTGGCTTAAAAAGATTTATAAAAAAGTTATCACTGCTGATTGCATTAAGTGATAAAAGCCATGCCGTAAAGGTAGTACCAAGATTGGCACCAAGAATAACATTAACTGCCTGAGAAAGGGTCATAATGCCTGAATTAACAAGACCTACTACCATAACCGTGGATGCGGAAGATGACTGTACAAGAGCAGTTACACCTACACCAAACAGATATGCAAGTATCTTATTAGAGGTTATACTGCTAAGTGTACTCTCAAGTTTACCTCCTGAAAGTTTGGTCAAGCCGCCACTCATGATATTCATACCATACAAAAAGAGTGACAAACCTCCTACTAACCCTGCAATTAACGCAAAAATTTCCAATGAACTCATAGTTCCTCCATTTTTCATACAGCCTTGCCAGAAACTGTATGGATAGTTTTGAGACCAAAACCACAAAATTTCCTACTATTATCATATACGAAAGCAATCGTAACACGCAATACTAAAAGTCACCTAAAATATTATCTTTATGATTTCTTTTATGCTATTATTTTCTAATAAAGATTATTTTTATATATGAGAGGTGTAATGATGGCTACAATACATGAAATAACACAGCTTACAGAAAACAGATTTGTCAATCTGTACAATGTTAAAGGCTCCAATGATAAAGGACATCAGGCAAATTATTTTGTTGCTTCCAGAGCCAAAAACGTTGATGAACTTAAGATAACTACCAAAAAAGTAAATGCTGATGGTGTTTCCATATATAGTCTCTATGGTGAAAAAAGAGACAAAGTTGTACTTATAAAGCAGTACAGATATCCTATAGATTGTTATGTATATGAACTTCCGGCAGGACTTTGTGAACAGGGTGAAAATTTTAAAGAAGCTGCCATAAGGGAAATGCATGAGGAAACAGGATTAAAGTTTACACCAGTAGATGTAGACCCGATGTTTGAAGAGCCCCGCTTTACAACCGTTGGTATGACTGATGAGGCTGTAGCTGCCGTTTACGGATATGCTGAAGGAAATATCTCTGATAAATTCAATGAAAAAAGTGAAGAAATAGAAGTTGTACTTGCTGACAGAGATGAAGTCAGAAGAATCTTAAAAGAAGAACGTGTTGCCATGCAGTGTGCTTATCAGATGATGCACTTTATTCATGATGAAGAGCCTTTTGCTTTCTTAAAATAAGTTATAAATAATGAAATGCCGATGAATTTCTACATTCATCGGCATTTATCATATACTATCTTTTATTCTTCATCATTACTCCAGGCAATGGCACATCTTACTGCCCTTCTCCAGCCTTTCATAAGGTCTTTTCTGGTATCTTCCTCCATATCCGGTTCAAACTTACGGCCAAGCTGCCAGTTTTCCTTAACATCGTCTGTATCCTTCCAGTATCCAACAGCTATTCCTGCCAGGTAAGCAGCACCAAGAGCTGTAGTTTCTATGCATTTTGGTCTGTAAGCAGTGGCATTACAGATATTGGCCTGAAATTTCATAAGGAAATTGTTGGCACTTGCGCCTCCGTCTACCTTTATTTCCTTAAGATCCACACCTGCATCCTCTTCCATGGCCTTTATTACATCAGCACATTGATAACAGATTGATTCAAGAGTAGCTCTTATGAAATGCTCTTTTTTGCATCCTCTTGTTATTCCCACTACAGTACCTCTTGCATAAGGATCCCAATATGGAGCTCCCATTCCTGTAAAAGCAGGAACAACATAAACTCCAGCTGTATCAAAAACCTCATCTGCATATTCCTCTGACTGAGCTGCAGTTTTGATCATACGCATCTCATCCCGAAGCCACTGAATACTTGCACCTGCTACGAATACACTTCCTTCAAGGGCATAAACAGGTTCATCTGTGGTACTTGCTGCAATTGTGGTTATAAGCCCATGTTCTGACTCAATTGCCTTACTTCCGGTATTCATTAACAGGAAGCCACCGGTTCCGTAGGTGTTTTTTACCTGTCCTACATCGAAACAGCACTGTCCAAAGAGGGCAGCCTGCTGATCTCCGGCAGCACCTGCAATAGGTATCTCACCGCCAAGTATAGATGCATCGGCATTGCCATATACATAGCTACTGGGCTTTGGCTCAGGCAGCATTGATTTTGGAATATTAAACTTTTCAAGAAGCTCATCATCCCAGCATCTTTTATGAATATCAAAAAGCATGGTTCTGGAGCAGTTAGTATAATCCGATACATGAACCTTTCCCTTTGTAAGATTCCAGATAAGCCAGGAATCCACATTTCCAAAGGCAAGCTTTCCATTTTCTGCTTTTTGTCTTGCACCTTCAACATTATCTAATATCCACTCAATTTTTGTTGCAGAAAAATATGCATCCGGAACAAGACCTGTTTTGGAACGAATCACCTTATCGAAGCCTTCTTTTTTGATTTCCTCAATCCTGTCTGCGGTTCTTCTGCACTGCCAGACTATGGCATTATACACAGGCTCTCCTGTTTCCTTGTCCCAAACAATTGTGGTTTCTCTTTGATTGGTTATTCCGATTGCTGCTATATCTTCTGCTGTTGCTCCTATTGTAGCCATAGCCTCTATAGCAACAGCAAGCTGTGATGACCATATTTCCCTGGGATTGTGCTCAACCCAGCCGGGCTGTGGATAATACTGCTGAAACTCCTTCTGTGCCATACTGACAATCTTTCCTGTTTTGTCAAAAAGAATGCACCTTGAACTTGTTGTGCCCTGATCAAGAGCCAGAACATACTTTTTTTCTCCCATAATGTAACCTACCTTTACCTTACTTTTGACAAGGCACCCCACTGCCTTGTCTATATGCTATACATAGTCTTTAAAGCCTTACCCCTAAGGCTTTAATAACATGAATAGTTTTATTTATGCATGCCAGATCATTCTTATATATCTTCCGTAATGTGATTTATTAAGTGCTACAGCCTTTGTTCCGTCATAGACATCGCCGTATATATTTTCTTCAATATCCTGCTCATCCAGAATTTCAAAGCCAAGCTTCCTGCAAAGATGTATGGATACTGCATTCTCTTTTTTTACAAAGGTTTGAACAGTATCAAACTGTAATATATCCCTGCCATAATCCATAATCGCACTGCAAACCTCGTAGGCATAACCTTTTCGCTGATAAGGAACCGCAATCAAAAATCCAAGTTCTACATTATCAAATCCGTTTCTGATACTAAATCCTGCCCTTCCAATTATCCTGTCATTAGCCTTACAAACTACGGTCCAGTTTCCAAAGCCAAGAAGGCTATATACCTTTTCGATATAATCCCTTGTGTACCTTTTTTCATCTTCAGGATTTTCAAAAAGACCTTCTATATATTTTGTCATTTCAGGCTCTGAATATATCTCATAGAAACTATCCACATCTTCTACTGTAGTTTCTCTTATTATGCATCTCTCTGTTTCCAGCACCTTCCAGGGAAGATGGGCAAGTCTTTGATAAACCTTTATATAGGAATCCTCGGGAATCTCATCTATATCGGTAAATACATATTTTAATCCTGTGAACTTCTCATCCTGATTGCCCTCATGCAAAAAGCCCATGACATATGCTCCGCCTGCCTTAAGATCATCAGCAATATTTATGGAATCTGTAATAAAAAGAGTTTTTCCGAGATTTATTTCCTTATCCACCGAGCAAATATCCAAAAGTAGATCATCCTGCTCCAAGCGGCTTTTTGTCACATAGCGCTTGCGACAATAATATCCACAGGAATTAAGATATTCAATTGCACTATCCACCTGTTTTGATACCTGCTCCGCGATTATGTCAAAATCATTCTGATCGTCTGTATCTCCGGATTCTGAATAAATACAGAACACTATATTTTCAAGCACGATGCTTATCCTCCATCTGCCACTTCAATTGCTTATCTATAATGTATATTGTATAATAAATTGCACTGTTAGTCACTTTTAGATTGTGTACTTCAAATACTGCAAAAAGCAGCATTCATGCACATTCACAAGAAAACGAAAGAAGGTAAATCATGGCTCAGAATCCAATAGTTACTATCACAATGAGAAACGGCGATGTAATGAAAGCCGAGTTATATCCGGAAATTGCTCCAAATACAGTTAATAATTTTATTTCTCTTATCAAAAAAAATTTTTATGATGGTCTTATTTTTCATCGTGTAATCAGAGGCTTCATGCTTCAGGGCGGTGATCCTGAAGGAACAGGAATGGGAGGCCCGAGATACGGAATCAAGGGTGAGTTTGCATCAAATGGCTTTGAAAACAGTTTAAAACACACAGAAGGTGTCCTTTCCATGGCAAGATCCATGTTCCCTGATTCTGCAGGTTCACAGTTCTTTATCATGCACAAAAATGCGCCTCATCTTGATGGTGATTATGCTGCATTTGGAAAAATTACTGAAGGAATGGATATTGTTAATAAAATTGCTGAAACAGCAACTGATTACAATGACAGACCTCTTGAAGACCAGATTATGGAAACTGTTACAGTTGAAACCTTTGGCGTAGACTATCCTGAACCGGAGAAATGCTGATAATACAGTTAAAGCGCTGCTTTCGTTAGAAAGTAGCGCTTTATTTATCTCTAAAAAGGGAGGATGCCAAGCAAACCTTTGGTTTACTTGGCATATTATGAAAAAGTTTTTTTAATTGGTAGTGTGTCTTATCTCATCTGACAATTTTAGTATACACATTAGAAATGTCTAAATGATGATTTGAAGTAACTAAACTTTTAATTAATTATGAATAAATTGTAAACGCCGTAGCTCATTATCAAGACAAGCTACGGCGTATTATTTCTAAATGTCTAAAAGTCAATTACTCAGCACAGCTAAGGTATTTCTCCATCTCATCTACAGCTCCGGCTTCATCCTTGCCTTCAGCTATAACTGTAACAGATTCTCCCATTCCAACACTTAAAGTCATCATTCCCATGATACTCTTGGCATTTACCTTTTTATCCTGATATTCAATATGTACTGAACTGTCATATTTAGTTGCAATCTGAACCAGCTCAGCAACAGGACGAGCATCTAATCCATTGGAAAGCTTTACTTCGATAGATTTCTTTAACATAATTTTCCTCTCCTCTACACTCTTAACTTTTCTGCAAGCTCATGAAGCTTTTTTAATCTGTGATTAGCTCCTGATTTACCAACAGGAGGATCAAGATAGCCTCCCAGTTCCTGTAATGTAGCCTCAGGATATTCCAGTCTGACCTCAGCAATTTCTCTAAGGCTGTCAGGCAGATTTTGGAAACCATAGTTATCTCTGATAAATACTATATCTTCTGTTTGCTTAGAGGCTGCATTTACCGTTTTGGTTATATTGGCAGCTTCACAATTTACGCGCCTGTTTACAGAGTTCCTTACTTCCTTTACAATACGGGTATTTTCCATATTCATAAGGCTTAAAGGTGCTTCCATAACATTTAGCAGATCTACGATTTCAGAACCTTCTTTTATATATACAACAAAATATTTCTTACGTTTAATTATCTTTGCTTTAATATCAAAGCTGATTATAAATTCCTGTAATTGTATAGCCTGAATTTCAGTGTCACACACGAACTCAAGGTGGTATGACTTTTCAGGATCATTCACGGAGCCTATACAAATAAAGGTATCTCTAATAAATGCTCTCTTGCAACAGGAGTTTTTGGTTATAAGAGTATCAATACCGCTGTTTTTATCCCTTATAACACCTTTTTCATCAAGCATACGCACTGCCATAAGCAGGTTTCTGACATCTTCATCATTTCCTATGGCAAGCTTATATAAACGACCTCCGACATGTATCGGAGTTTCCTCTTCGAAAATACTATTTTCTATCTTAAATGCTTTTTTTAATATTGTAAAGAACTTTCTATTTAACTGAACATCGTCAGCCTTGATATATAGGCTTATTCCGCCGTTTTCACCTTCCCTGATCATTCCATTGGCAGAAATAATAGCTGCAATTTCAGCCAGCTGGCAATGCCTTGCACTTGCTACATGTTTGATAAGTTCTTCCTTTACTTCCGCAGAAAAAGACATAGCCGCAACCTATCCCTTATATTATCATTTTGCCTTTTTTACATCTCTGTGAGCAATCTTAATGCCATAGTTACCGGTATCCTTCATGCGGTCATATAACTCATTGGCTATGGTCACACTTCTATGCTGACCTCCGGTACAACCAATTGCTATAACCAGCTGATATTTACCTTCTTGTATATACCCCGGAATAAGGAATTTGAGCATATCCTCCAGCTTGTCTACAAACTGCCCACACTCCGGAAAGCTTTTTACATAATCCTGCACAGGCTTATCGTTTCCTGTAAGAGGTTTTAAATCTTCAATATAAAAAGGATTTGGTAAAAATCTGACATCAAAAACCAGATCCGCATCTGCAGGAATTCCATATTTGAAACCAAAAGACAATATAGTTACCATAAGACTGATATAGTCTTCATTCTGTACGAATATTCTGTCCAGTTCTATTCTGAATTCTCTTGTAAGAAGCTGAGAAGTATCTATTACATAATCAGCTTCCTTTTTAACTCCCGCAAGAATCTCTCTTTCACGTTTAATTCCGTCTTCAACTCTCTCTCCCTGAGCCAAGGGATGTAAACGTCTGCTTTCTTTATAACGCTTTATTAAAACTTTATCAGAGGCATCCATAAACAGAATCTCAACAGGGAAGCCCTTTTCCTTTAATGTATTAATAACAGAGGTAACATCCTCGCTTTTCTGACCACCTCTTACATCAAGTCTGATAGCTGCCTTTGAAATTTCATTTTCAGGTATGGTTATTAGTTCTACAAACTTTTCTATAAGTGATAAAGGAAGATTATCTACACAATAATATCCTGAATCTTCAAGCATATGTATCGCTGTTGACTTACCTGCACCACTCATTCCTGTTACTATGACAAATCTCATTTCTGCTCCCTGATCACAATAAAAAATACCATCTTAACTAAAATTTTCCCAGCATTATTACTTCCGTTTCAAGTTCAATGCCCGATTCTTCCAATACCTTATTCTGTACATCTTTTATAAGATTATATATATCTGTTGAAGTTGCAGTTCCTGTATTGATTATAAATCCTGAATGTTTTTTGGAAACCTGCGCTCCTCCTATACTATATCCCTTTAATCCGGCATCCTCTATAAGCTTTCCAGCAAAATTTCCCGCAGGGCGCTTAAAGGTTGACCCGGCACTTGGATATTCAAGAGGCTGTTTTTCTTTTCTCTTAGAGGCAAGCTCTTTCATTTTAGCTTCAATTTCCCCAGCATCGCCTTTTTTAAGAACTATTTTTGCTCCAAGTACAATATGACAGCTATTTTTTAAAACACTGTTTCTGTATTCAAATTCCATGGCGGAATTTGTAAGAACCATAGGTTCACCGTTTTTATTAAGTACATCTACGTACTCTGTAACCTGCGCCATTTCACCGCCATAGGCTCCTGCATTCATGATCATTGCTCCACCTATAGTTCCCGGAATTCCTGCTGCAAATTCAAAGCCTGTAAGTTCGTTTGCCTTTGCTACACTTGCAATTTGGCTGTTTAATGCTCCTGCCTGGGCATAAATTGTGTTGCCCTCCACAGTCACTTCATTCATACCGCCAAGCATCGAAATGATTATTCCCTTATAACCATTATCAGAAACAAGCAGATTACTTCCGTTTCCTACAACGTAATAATCTCTCCCCATTTCTTTTACAAGCTTAAAAAGATCTATGAGCTGTTTTCTATGGGTTACCTTTATATAACAGTCGGCATTTCCGCCTGTTCTGAAGGTTGTATGTCTGCTCATTGGTTCATCGGGAAAAATATTTTCTCTTGGAACAACTGTACTTAATTGATTAATAATATATTCGTTCAATACAAAAACCTGCTTTTTCTAATATATTTATTCCTGATCCACAAGCATCCTTGCAGCTCCGAAAATTCCTGCATCATTACCAAGCTGTGCCAATGCAAACTTTACATCCTTGGAACCATGAAATACATATTTCTCATAGGATGGCTTAAGGAGATCAAAAAGGATTTCTCCACACTTTGATACACCTCCACCAAGCACAATAGCCTCAGGATTGATCACAGAAGCAACTGCTGCAAGACCCTTTCCCAGATAATAGCCGTATTTTTCCACAACTCTCTTTGCCAGTGGATCTCCAGCCTTGGCTGCATCAAAAATAATCTTACAGGTAAGATCATTCTCTGATCTGAGTGTACTTTCTTCATTGGAAGCCACCAATTCTCTCTTTGCAAGAGTTACTGCTCCTGTGGCACTTGCATACTGCTCAAAGCATCCACGATTACCGCATCCGCAGGTATCCTCTTCATTATCTTCAATATGAATATGACCTATTTCACCACCAGCTCCGGTAGCACCAGTAAGAATCTTGCCTTCATTTATAATACCACCGCCAACACCGGTACCAAGGGTAACCAAAAGCATGTTTTTATAGCCTTTTCCTCCACCTTTCCAGGCCTCACCAAGTGCTGCAACATTGGCATCATTACCTGCCTTTACCGGGAGCTTTATTATGGAATGAAGTTCTTCCTCAAGGTCAAATTTATCCCATCCAAGATTTACAGCTTTGTAAATGACACCCTTAGCATCTACAGGGCCAGGTGCTCCTATTCCAACACCCATAACCTCAGAATCTGTGATATTTTTTTCATCCATCTTGGATCTGACAGATTTTGCTATGTCTCCAAGAATATACTTACCATTTTGTTCTTTTCTTGTAGGAATTTCCCAAACTTCTATCTTCTCGCCACTGGTTGAAAGAAGTCCGATCTTTACGGTTGTTCCTCCAAGGTCTACGCCAAAAACATACTTAAACATACCTATTCACCTCTAAATGTATTCTTTAAGCCATATGATCCGCCATGATCATATAGGTACTTAACAAAATTAATCATCGTCTTCGTCAGCATTACCGTTCATGCGCTGAGCGATAGAATTCTGAACACGATTATAAAGCTCCTGAGCTGCATTGTAACCCATAAGTTTCTGCCTATGGTTAACAGCGGCAGACTCACAGATAACAGCCAGGTTTCGTCCCGGACGGATCGGTATTCTGTGACATACTACCTTATTTCCAAGGTACTCAGTGTATTCCTCTTCAAGTCCGAGTCTGTCGTATTCCTTATCCTTGTCCCAATCTTCCAGTTCTATTACCAAATCTATATTTCCGGTATCCATGACACTTGATACACCAAACAGTGTCTTAACATCAATAATACCTATACCTCTTAGTTCAATAAGATGCTTTGTAATGTCAGGAGCTGTGCCTATAAGAGTTTCATCACTTACTTTTCTGATTTCAACAACATCATCGGAAATAAGTCTATGACCACGCTTTATAAGCTCGAGAGCTGCTTCTGATTTACCTATTCCGCTCTCACCCGTAATAAGTACACCTACACCGTATACATCCACAAGTACGCCATGTATTGAAATACATGGTGCAAGCTTAACATTAAGCCATCTGATTATCTCAGCCATAAATGCAGATGTTGACTTTTTAGTCATAAGTACAGGCACTTTTTCTTCAATAGCCATTTTTATAAAAAGAGGATCCGGCATAAGTTCTCTGCAGAATACTACTCCGGGAATATCGAAGGAAAGAAACTGCTTATACATCTCCACCTTCTCATCATCTGTCATAGACTGCATATATGTATATTCAACGAATCCTATAATCTGAAGTCTTGTTGCTTCAAAGTGCTCAAAGTATCCGGCTAACTGCAATGCTGGTCTGTTGATATCCGGCTGCAATATTCTAACCTTACTGATATCAACCTCAGGCGTAAGATTTTGAAGCCCCATCTTCTCAATAATCTTTTTCATACTTACACTAGCCATAACACTTACCTCCGCTCATAGTTTTTTTGCTTTAAACAGTAATAGTTTAGCATAACTCACCCGTGAAAAAAATCATAAATTACTTTTGCTACATTTTCAGGAATTTCAGGCACTTGCATAAGAGTTTCCACATCCGCATTTCTTATATCCTCAATAGATTTAAAATGCTTCATCAGTGCTTTTCTTCTGGCAGGTCCTATACCCGGTATATCATCAAGGGATGATTTAACCTGAGCCTTACTTCTAAGGGATCTGTGATACTCTATAGCAAATCTGTGTGCTTCATCCTGAATTCTTGTTATTAGCTTAAATCCCTCTGATTCTCTGTCAATGGGAATTTCTATATTATTAAAATACAAGCCTCTAGTCCTGTGGTTATCATCCTTGACCATTCCGCATACCGGAATATATATCCCCAGCTCATCCAGTACCCTAAGGGCTATATTCACTTGTCCACGACCGCCGTCCATAAGGATAAGATCAGGAAATTTAGTAAAGCTTCCAAATCTTGAGTCTATTTCTCTGACTTCCAGCTCATGTTTTTCCTCAAGACCGTGCATAAGCCTTCTGGTAAGTACTTCATGCATACATGCATAATCATCTGGACCTGAAACTGATTTAATCCTAAACTTTCTGTAATCGCTCTTTTTGGGTTTTCCTTTTTCATAAACAACCATGGAACCTACATTGGCAAAACCGCTGATATTGGATATATCATAGGCTTCCATTCGGTTTAGTCCCTTCATTCCAAGGAGGTTTTCTATTTCCTTAACTGCACCTATGGTTCTTCCTTCTTCACGTTTTAAACGCTCTTTATCCTTACTTAGAACCAGTTCCGCATTTTGAGCTGCCAGTTCCATAAGCTTTTCCTTCTGACCAAGCTTTGGTACTGATATATATACGCGGCTTCCCTTTCTCTGGGTAAGCCACTTCTCAATAATATCCATGTCCTCAATTTCTTCTGGTAGCATAAGCTCTCTTGGTATAAAAGGTGTGCCTGCATAGAACTGTTTTACAAAGTTTCCAAGGATCTCTGCTTTAGGATTCTCGGAAACGTGAGTCATATAAAAGTGCTCTCTTCCTATAAGTCTGCCGTCCCTTACAAAAAATACCTGTACCACCGCATCCTTATCATCTGCGGCAAGGGCCACAATATCTTTATCTTCCATGGCGGAATCAGTCATTTTCTGTTTCTGTGCCACCATCTTAACACTGTTTAACAGATCTCTGTAATGGGCTGCCTGCTCGAATTCCATTTCTTCAGAAGCCTGCTCCATTTTCTGAGTAAGATCATCTATAATAACACCATAATTACCATTTAAGAAATCCAGAGCTTTGTCAATCCTTTGTCTGTAATCTTCCTTGGAAACATAGCCTGTACAAGGGCCACAGCACCTTTTCATATGGTAATTAAGACAGGGTCTTTCCACTCCTATATCCTTTGGCAAAGACCTGTTGCAGGTTCTAAGCTGATAAAGCTTATTTATAAGTTCAATGGTATCTTTGACCGCAGCTGCGCTGGTAAAAGGGCCAAAATATTTTGCCTTATCTTTTTTCATAAGTCTGGAAAAAAGAATTCTCGGATAGTCCTCATTTACTGTTACCTTTATATAAGGATAAGTTTTGTCATCCTTTAGCATGGTGTTATATCTTGGACTGTTTTCTTTTATAAGATTATTTTCAAGGACCAACGCTTCCAGTTCGGAATCGGTAACAATATATTCAAATCTGGCTATCTGCTTGACCATCATATCTATCTGAGGGCCTCGTCCTACTATCTTTCTAAAATAAGACCTTACCCTGTTATGAAGATTTACAGCCTTACCCACATACATAATAGTATCATTACTATCACGCATTATATATACTCCGGGCTGGTTTGGAAGCTTTTTTAATTCTTCCTGTACATCAAATTTTTCCTGTGCCATTTTTATCCTAACGTTAATCTGAGCCGTATATCTATAAAGACATACGGCTCATGGAATCTCTTTACCCGGTGCCAGCCGCATAAAGCTGCACCTGTTTATTTATCAAAATCTTCTGAAACATGTGAAAATCTGCCGCCACCTGTTACTGTGGAATCTGCATTGTCCATGGATTTATCTTCCACAGGCTTATTCTCTGTTTCTGTATTGTACTTAACTGCCAAGTCGCTTACCTGAGCATCAAAAATCTGACCTGAAACATTTTCAGTCTGAGCTGTCTCATTTTTTGTAACCTCTGACGACTCCTCTTCCTGAAGATTTTCCTCAGCACTGGCTTCTTCTGATGCCTTTTCTATTTCATCTCTTGTAGGAATATCCTCTCCTATGGCTGCTGCCTCAGGCCTTTTGGCAACAATTCTTGCTGACTGCGCTGCCTTGATTTCTTCCTCTGTAGGTTCAGGAATATTCTCAACCTCACGGTAAATCTTCATAAATTCCTTACCTGTGATGGTTTCTTTTTCAATAAGATGCTTGGCAATCTTATCCATAGCATCGAGATGGCTTTCAATAATATTCTTAGCCTCTTCATAACATTCACTAAGAATCTTCATTACTTCCTGATCAATCTGAGCTGCGGTTTCATCGCTGCAGTTAAGCTGTCTGCGTCCATCCAGATATCTGTTTTCAACAGACTCAAGCTGCATCAGTCCGAATTTTTCACTCATACCATACATGGTAACCATGGCTCTGGCTGTAGCCGTAGCCTTTTCGATATCATTCTCGGCACCGGTTGTAACTGTATTAAATACAACCTCTTCCGCGGCGCGTCCGCCAAGGGCTACTACCATGTCATCATGAAGTTCATTCTTGGTTCTTAAATATTTTTCATCTTCAGGAACCTGCATTACATATCCAAGAGCACCCATGGTTCTTGGGACGATTGTAATCTTCTGAACCGGTTCTGTATTCTTCTGAACAGCACTTACAAGGGCATGACCAACTTCATGGTAGGAAACAAGCTTTCTCTCTTCCTTACTAAGGATACGATCCTTTTTCTCCTTACCCACAAGAACCTGCTCAACAGCTTCCATAAGATCCTGCTGACAGACATATTCTCTCTTGGCCTTAACTGCGTTAATGGCAGCTTCGTTTATCATATTGGCAAGATCTGAACCAACTGCTCCGCTGGTAGCAAGAGCAATTCCCTTAAGATCTACTGTTTCGTCCATCTTAACGTCTTTAGCATGAACTTTAAGAATTTCTTCTCTGCCCTTAAGATCAGGCTTATCTACTATGATACGTCTGTCAAAACGTCCCGGTCTTAATAAAGCCTTATCAAGAATCTCAGGTCTGTTGGTGGCTCCAAGAAGAAGTACACCCTTTGATGAATCAAAACCATCCATCTCTGAAAGGAGTTGGTTAAGAGTCTGTTCCTGCTCATCATTACCACCTACTCTTGAGCTTCTGCTACGACCGATGGCATCAATTTCATCTATAAATATAATACAAGGAGCATTTTTATTTGCTTCCTTAAAAAGGTCTCTTACACGGCTCGCACCAAGACCTACATACATTTCTACAAAATCAGAACCTGCCAGTGAGAAAAACGGTACATGGGCTTCTCCGGCAACAGCCTTGGCAAGAAGTGTCTTACCTGTTCCGGGAGGTCCTACAAGAAGAGCACCCTTTGGAAGTTTTGCACCAATCTTGGCATATTTTCCGGGATTATGAAGGAAATCAACAACTTCCTGCAAGGACTCTTTTGCCTCATCTTCACCTGCAACATCTTTAAATGTAACACCTGTCTCCTTCTGTACATAAACCTTAGCATTACTGCGGTTCATTCCAAGAGGTCCCATGTTCTTGGACATACGTCTCGAAAGGAAGGAAAGAAGAACCCATATAAGAGCAATAGGAAGAACATAATACAAAATAAGTGACATGATCACACCTGAATTATCAGGGATCTCACTGGATATATCCACTCCTGTTTCATCTTCGGAAAGGGTTGCGTTATATTCCAAAACTCTCTGGGTTAAAGTATCAGGATCTTCTGCAATTCCTGTATAATAGGTAATTCTCGGACCTGTTACATAGGAAGATTCTTCTGCTTTTTTCTCAATATTTGGATAAATGGCTATTCTGTCTGACTCGATTGTGATACTACTTACTCTGCCGTCATTAAGCATCTGGATAAATTCGTTATATGTAATCTCCTGAGTATCGCTCTGAGTCATGGTTCTCATAAAATACGTCATACAAAGCATTGTAATAAGCGCCGCTATGAGAAGAAGAAAGACATTTTGTCTCCTTGGATTATCGTTATTTTGGTTGTTATTATTGTTTGAATTATTATTTTGATTATTATCCATAATTTATACTTTTCCTATTTAAATTTTTATCATATAATATCCTATTATAGATTTTGCTTTTTGTAAAATCAATCGTGTTCAATTTATTATTTTTTAATAATTTACCCTTTTTAGATATATCTTTAAAGGATAATGTATTACTCTGGTACTTCCGCAAAGGCGCGGGCATTGCCAGAGTATTTTTCGTGCCAATAGGAATGTTTTTATCAGGAGGTAATCATGGCAGTAAAGTATGTATTTGTAACAGGCGGCGTAGTTTCAGGTTTAGGTAAGGGTATTACCGCAGCATCTCTGGGAAGACTCTTAAAGGCCCGTGGTTATAAGGTGACAATGCAAAAGTTTGATCCTTATATCAATATTGATCCGGGTACCATGAATCCTATTCAGCATGGTGAAGTTTTTGTAACAGATGACGGAACTGAAACCGACCTTGATCTTGGACACTACGAAAGATTCATCGATGAAAGTCTGGACAAAAATTCTAATGTAACTACAGGTAAAATATACTGGTCAGTACTTCATAAGGAACGCCGCGGAGATTACGGCGGACATACTGTCCAGGTTATCCCTCATATTACAAATGAAATCAAAAGCCGTTTTTACCGCAATTATTCTTCTGATGAAACAAGTATTGCTATTATAGAAGTTGGAGGAACCGTAGGTGATATCGAAAGTCAGCCTTTCCTTGAGGCTATAAGACAGTTCCAGCATGAGGTAGGACGTGAAAATGCCATGCTTATACTGGTTTCACTTATTCCATACCTTCGCTGTTCACAGGAAATCAAGACAAAGCCAACTCAGTCTGCTGTTAAGACCATGCAGGGAATGGGTCTTCAGCCTGATGTTATTGTCTGCAGAAGTGAGGTTGCCCTTGATAACGATGCCAAGGATAAGATTGCTCTTTTCTGTAATGTTCCAAGCAATCATGTACTTCAGAATCTTGATGTTAAATATCTTTATGAAGCACCTCTTGCCATGGAAAATGAACATCTTGCTGAGGTTGCCTGTGAATGTCTGCAGCTGGAGTGTCCAGAGCCTGATCTTACTGACTGGAAGCACATGGTAGACACTCTCTATGCCATGGATCACACAGTAAATGTCGCTCTTGTTGGTAAATATACTCAGCTCCATGATGCCTATATCAGTGTTGTGGAAGCCTTAAAACACGGCGGCATTAAAAATAAAACTGAAGTAAACATTAAGTGGGTAGATTCAGATCTTATTACAGAAGAAAATGTTAAAGATTACCTTTCGGATGTGGATGGAATTCTGGTTCCCGGGGGCTTTGGTGAACGAGGAATAGAAGGAATGTTATGTGCCATAAAATATGCCAGGGAAAATGATGTTCCTTTCCTTGGTCTTTGCCTTGGTATGCAGCTTGCTACAGTTGAATTTGCAAGACACGTTGTTGGCTACAGCGATGCCCATTCAATTGAATTTGATCCCGGTACAACACACCCAATCATAGCTCTTATGCCTGATCAGAATGGTGTTGAAGACCTTGGCGGTACTCTTCGACTTGGTTCTTATCCTTGTATTTTGGAAAAAGATTCCATTGCTTATAGCTTATACGGATCAGAAGAAATACATGAGCGTCACCGTCACAGATATGAAGTCAATAACGATTACAGAGCTGTTCTTACGCAGAACGGATTAAAGCTGTGCGGTTTATCTCCGGATGGAAGAATTGTTGAGATGATTGAGAATCCTAAGAATCTCTTCTTCGTTGCAACTCAGGCACATCCTGAACTTAAGTCACGTCCTAACAGACCACATCCTTTATTCAGCGGCTTTATCGGAGCTGCCCTTAAGCACGAAGCAAATAAATAAATTCATTTACCTGTATAAAGAAAAAAAAGTTCTTTCGACTATTCCTGCGAAAGAACTTTTTTATTCTGAAAATATATAATTTCTAAACCTTAAAGATGCTTATTATAATTTCCTGCTACATTTACACCTGTATCGGATACTATAAATGCCTGTGGGTCATATCTTCGTATAATTCGTTTCAAATGAGTGACTTCATATTTATTCACAAGTATATACATTACCTCTGAATGCTCTCCGGTATAGGCTCCCACAGAATCCCATTTTGTAATGCCTCGCCCAAGCTCGTTAAATATCTCTGATTCCATTTCCTTATTTGGATTTTTGGTAATTACAGTTACAGCCACGTCAATATTCTGTGCATGAACCTTATCCACCGAAAAAGCACTTATGGTTGCATAAATAAGAGAATAGATAACAGTCTGAATATCAAACATGAATAAACAAATGGCATAAAGCAAAAAGTTTACTCCAAGATTGGCTTTTCCCACACTGAAATTATGTTTCCACTGAATAAGCAAAACTCCTACAATATCCATTCCTCCATCACTGGCACCCATCATAAGGGTAAGACCTATTCCACCACCACAGATAATACCTGCAATAACACAGGATGCCAGAGTGTCATCTATTATCGGTGCAGAAGGTATAGGAATCAGCATAAGAAGAACAGTTACACTGGTAACGCACATTATTGTCTTTATAAGATACAATCTTCCAAGCTTTTTCCTTGCCATTAAAAATAGCGGTATATTAAGCATATAATAAATAATACCGGCAATATCAATATTTCCAAAGGATAAACCTATTACAGAAACAAGAATTGTACGAATAAGCTGGCAAATGCCCATTAGTCCGCCTGTATAAAGTCCCATCGGTACTACAAAACAGTTTATTCCAAAGGAATAAAGGAACGTTCCGGCAAGCATCCCCAGAATCCTTCCCTTTTCTTCGCTGAGCTTACCATAGACTCTTTGCTTATTGCTTATAATTTTGTTTTCTAATTCATTACTCACGACTACTCCCACGAAATATTAAAAATATTTCAAATCAAAAATTTATTGCATCGTAATAAACACCGCCGAAACTGTTATCCAAAGCCAGTTCAACCTCATCCGCCGCCCTTACGATTATCTCAAGACTTTCTTTTCCGCTGTCAGCCTCTTTTTGCTCTGCAGCCATATATTTTAAAGTCCCGAGAAGAGAAGTATTACCCACTGACTGCATTTTGTCAACGAATTTTTCGGGAAGCATTTTTAGAGGATATAGGCTTTCTCTCTTTAGTCTGTATCCAAATCCACCGGCAATAAAAACTTTAGATATCTTATCCACAAATTCCTGTGTTTTTTTTGAACCAAACTCGGAAATAACAGTATCTATCCCGGCCTTGATCGCTGCCTTGGCAAGCTGTACCTGCCTTACATCAGCCTGGGTAAAATATATGGATTTTCCGAAATTATCCCTTCCAAGGTTATAGCCCTTTTCAAAAATATCCTCTCTCATAAGTCCCGTATCATTTATCAGCCTGCATCTTCTAAGCTCAGATACGGTTTCAAGCACTCCTGTTCCGCATATACCTACAGCCTTTTCATTATTTATGGTTTCAGTAACAGGCTTTTCATGATCTATGAGGACATGACAAATAGCCCCTGATACACTTCCTATACCGCGGCTTATTCCACCGCCCTCAAAAACAGGTCCTGCTGCTGTAGCGGCTGTAAGAATATGATTTCTGTTTCCCACAGCCATCTCTCCATTTGTTCCAAGATCAAGCATAAAGGCATAGTCTCCAGGTGGTATATCATCAAAGCCAAGTGCATACATACCTGAAACTATGTCAGCACCAACAAAAGCTGATATCCCCGGAAGAATCGTAACCTTGGTATGATCCTTGAGTACACTTACCCCGGGTAGTACAAAGCATGCCATACTGCTTATCAGTTCAAGATTATGGGGCTGATAGGGAAACTTTCCAAGCCCTTTGCAGGGATATCCCATAAGTATATGAAGCATGGTAGTATTTCCGGCTATGGTTACCATTTTTATACGTTCTGTAACCTTTGAAGCTCCAAAGCCTGTTTTTACTATTAAATCGGCAAAAAGATTTTGGATATCGGTAAGAATACTGTTCTGCATTGCCTTATCCTTACCCTCTTCCGCTGCCTGAATTCTGGAAATCACATCACCGCCGTATTTTCTCTGATGATTTATACAGGAGCTTTGAGAAATAATCCTGTATTGTCCATCTTCAAGCTTTACAAAAGAAGCTGCCAGGGTGGTAGTACCAATATCAAGGCCTATACCATAGATTCCTTCCGGATCAAAATCCTCTTTTTCGCTGTCCTTGTCATCTGTTGCCATTATTATGGACATATCCTCTGACATTCCCACAGAAGATGACTCCTGTGGAAGTTCAATCACACAGTCCTCTTTTAAGACCACACGACAGGCAAGTCTGTATCCTGCATCCAGATCCTCTCCGGTAATGTATCTTCTGTCCGAATCAGTAACAGGAGTTTCTCCGGAATAGAATCTGACTTTGCATTGACCACAGTGACCATTTCCTCCACAGGGCACACTTAAATAAATCCCTTCATCGTTTATAAGAGATACCAGTCTTTTTCCCTTTGAAGTTTCAACTATTTTTTGCCTACCATCTTTAAATTGAAAAACAACTACTATTGTTCTCAAATATAACCCCTCATAAATTTTCTGTCTTTTATCAGTATTATACCATTTATTTACGTTATTTTTCCCTTTTAAAAGTAAGTTTATGGTAATATATTAAAGGTAGCTCCAAATTGTGTGGGGAATATAAAAAATTTCTATTTTTCTTAAACGAAAGGGGAATATTATGGGACTTATTCAAGCAGCTCTTGCAGCTGGCGGCAGTGTACTGTCAGATTCATGGCGTGATTATTTCTATTGCGATTCACTTGGAACAGATGTACTTGTAAAAAAGGGACAAAAGCGTGCAGGTAAAGGCAGCTCTAACAAAGGCAGTGACAATATCATTTCCAATGGTTCAATTATTGCAGTAAATGAAGGTCAGTGCATGATCATTGTTGAACAGGGCGCTATTGCAGAAGTATGTGCAGAGGCCGGCGAATTTGTATTTGATACTTCCACAGAGCCTTCCATTTTCTATGGCAGTCTCGGAGATACTATTGCAGAGAGTTTTAAGACTTTTGTAAAGAGATTTTCTTTTGGCGGAAGCACAGCCAATGACCAGAGAATATATTTCTTTAATACAAAAGATATTATAGGTAATAAATACGGCACACCTAATCCTATTCCTTTCAGAGTAGTTGATAAAAATATCGGCCTCGATGTTGATATTGAGGTTCGCTGTCACGGTGAATACAGCTACAAGATTGTTGATCCTATTCTTTTCTACAAGAATATCTGCGGAAATGTAACAGATGATTACAATAAGAGTCAGATTGAATCTCAGCTTAAGTCAGAAATGCTTACAGCTCTTCAGCCTGCTTTTGCAAAGATATCCGAAATGGGTATTCGTTACAGTGCTCTTCCGGGTCATACTGTTGAGCTGGCAGATGCGCTTAATGAAGTTCTTTCTCCAAAGTGGGGAGAAAAATACGGTATTAAAATCTCAACTGTGGGCATCAATTCCGTAGATGCTTCAGATGAAGATGAGGAAATGATCAAGCAGGCACAAAAAACTGCTATGTACAAGGATGCCAATATGGCTGCAGCAACTCTTGTTAATGCTCAGGCAGAAGCAATGCAGGCAGCTGCAAAAAATGAAAGCACAGGTCCAATGATGGCCTTTGCCGGAATGAATATGGCTCAGCAGGCAGGAGGTTTCAATGCTCAGAATCTCTATGCTATGGGACAGCAGCAGAATCAGCAGAGCCAGCCTGCACCTTCTATGCAGCCTCAGGCAGCCGGTAGCTGGACCTGCTCTTGCGGCAATGTTAATACAGGTAATTTCTGCTCTAACTGTGGACAGCCAAAGCCTCAGCCTGCATCATGGACCTGCTCTTGTGGCGCCCAGAACACAGGAAATTTCTGCACAAATTGCGGAAAACCCAAGGCTTAAGATAGCTATTAAGTAACCTACAAAATATCTTCATAGAGCCGGGGGATACCTGGCTCTATTTAAAAGGATGAATATATGGCTCTTCAAGAATATGAATGCCCTGCCTGCGGTGGTTACATGGAGTTTGATGCTGCTTTGCAGAAGCTCAAATGTCCTTTTTGCGATACAGTTATCAGTGTTGATGATTATAAATCGCCTCATAAAGAAGAGGAAAAAAAGGAAGATGAAAAGCCTTCAGGCGGATGGACCGATAAAGAAACAGAGGATATGTATGTTTATACATGTCAGTCCTGCGGCGGTGAAATCATAGGAGGAAAAACATTAGGATCTACGGCATGTCCGTTTTGTAACAATAACGTTGTTATGAAGGAAAAATTCGAAGGTGATCTTCGTCCGGATTATATTATTCCTTTCAAGATTACAAAAGAACAGGCCAAGGAATCCTACAAGAATTATCTGAAGGATAAAAAAATTCTTCCTAAAGTTTTTTCGGCTGAAAATCATATAGATGAAATCAAAGGATTATATGTGCCTTACTGGTTATATGATACCACTGTTAACGAGGATGTTACCTATTCCTGTACAAAGGTTAAAACCTGGTCTGACCGTGATTATCATTACACCGATACCAGTTACTATGAAGTAACAAGAAACGGTGACGAAAGGTTTGAACATATTCCTGTGGATGCTTCCAAGGAAATGCCGGATGATATGATGGAATCCCTTGAGCCTTTTAATTTCACAGAAGCTATACCCTTTAATACCGGATTTTTGGCAGGTTTTCTTGCCAACAGGTATGATGTGGAACAGGCTGCAACCCAGGATAGAATAAAACAAAGAGTTTCAGAAAATATTAATGCTGATATAAAAGAAACCGTAAAAGGTTATGCCAGTGTAGTAGAAAAATCCAAGAACATTGACATCAAAAAAATGACTACAAAATATGCCTTATATCCTGTATGGCTCCTAGCTACAACCTGGAGAGATGAGCATTATCTGTTTGCGGTAAACGGGCAAACCGGTGCTTTCGTAGGACGACTGCCTGTGGATAAAGGTCTTGCCTTTAAGTATTATCTTAAGTGGGCAGGTGTATGTCTGGTAATAGCAGCTTTAATAATATTTTTTATGATTTCAAGATTATAAGGAGGCGCTGTAATGAAAAAAATAAAAAAATCACTGCAGCAATTCTTTAATATATCCTTGCTGCTACTTATTTTGATGTACATGATCCCCTTTACTTCTCTGGCATCAGATTATGCTGTTTCGGGAACTACCATTCCATCAACAAGACAGGTTGAAAGACTTGTTGATGATGCGGATTTACTTACAGCTTCAGAGGAAGAGGCTCTTCTCAATACCCTCAATACCTATAGTGAAGCAACCGCTATGGATATATGCATACTAACTGTAAATGACAGAAATGGTGCAGATATACAAAGTTTTGCTGATGATTACTATGATTATAACGGTTTGGGAATCGGGGAAGATAGAAGCGGAATAGTACTGGTAATCAGTATGGAGGACAGAAGCTGGGCTTTAAGTACCTGTGGTGAAGCCATAGAAGCATTTTCCGACAGTGATCAGGAATACATAATGGATGATGTTCTTGAGGATTTAAGCTATGGCGATTACTATCCTGCATTTAGTACCTATGCCTTTCATTGTGAGGAAGAGATTACCTCCTACAGAAATTCCTTCGTAGGTGATTCAGGCTTAAGAAAAAGCGACATTACACTTTTCATAGTACTAATAATTGTTGCCCTGATACTTCCTCTTATTCCTCTGGTAATAAATATAAGCATGTTAAACAATATTGCTTTTAAACCCGATGCAAGAGACTATATGAAGGGTAATCTTTCCGTAAAATCCAAACAGGACAGGTTCCTGAGCCACCATCTCAGACGTGTTCCTATTCCAAAGGAAACCAGAAGCAGTGGCGGCGGTGGTTCCTCAGTGCACATTTCCAGCTCTGGAACAAGTCACGGCGGAAGCAGCGGACATTTTTAATTATTTAATCTCCATGACAGATATAAAACCGATTGTGAAATTCCCTTAAGGAGTTCACAATCGGTTTTTCTATTTACGCAAAGCATCTGTGTATTACTTCTATGATAGTATCCTGCTGCTCTTTGGTCATTTTGTTATCACTTGGAAGACAGAGACCTCTTTCGAAAATATCGGCTCCTACATCTATAGAAGCACCTTCATCTATATATGCATTACTCTGTGCTCTTCCGTTGCCTTTTGCAGTAATAAAGCTGTTCATACGGTAAATAGGCTGCATGTGCATTGGTTTCCAGATAGGACGGCCCTCAGCATTGATTGATGCAATCGCTTCAAGTATCTCTGTGGGACAACTCTTTCCCTTTTCACTGATATAAAGAGCCTTATTCTCATCTCTTACTGTTTTGCACATGGCATTTTCATCTATAAGAAGGCAGCTGAGCCAATAGTTTGGTGAACTGTTCTTCTCATCAAAGGGATTCATGGTCACAGGAAGGTCCTTTAAGCCCTCTTTATATCTTTCATATATAGCCTTTTTCTGAGCAATATGCTCTTCAAGATAAGGAAGCTGACCTCTGATAACCCCTGCAATAACATTGGACATTCTGTAGTTATATCCAATCTCTTCATGCTGATACCAGGGTGCATCTTCTCTTGACTGAGTGGACCACTTTCTTACTTTATCAGCATCTGCAAGAGAATCTGTAAGGAACATTCCGCCTGAAGATCCTGTTATTATCTTATTACCATTAAAGGATATGGCATTATAATCACCAAAGGTTCCTGTCTGTTTTCCTTTATAGGTGGCACCAAAGGATTCTGCGGCATCTTCAATCATAAGAGCACCATGTTTTTCACATACTGCCTTTAATTCATCAATTTTGCCGGGAGTTCCGTAAAGATGAGCTATTACAACAAGCTTAACCTCAGGATATATTTCAAAAGCCTTTTCCAGAGCTATAGGATCCATATTCCAGGTATCACGCTCAGTATCGATAAATATTGCCTCTCCGTCTTCATAAGCCACAGGATTGACTGATGCATCAAAGGTCATGTCTGCACAAAAAACCTTATGCCCCTGTAGTGTACCCTGATTTGGCTTTGGCATTCCGTAAAGTTTTTCTCCTGCAAGCTTTGTAGCAAGATGAAGAGCTGCCGTTCCTGCGGATAAGGCTACAGCATATTTACAGCCTACATATTCCGCTATCTTTTTTTCTATTTCATTTATGTTGGCACCTACTGTGGACATCCAGTTTGTTTCATAGGCTTCCTGCATGTATTTAAGTTCATCACCATGCATGGTAGGTGATGATAAGTATAATTTTTTTTCAAATGGTTTTATACCGGAAAAATCTTTTGTACTATTCATGATTCACAATCTCCACAAAATAATTTACACCTAGTATAAACCCTTTAGGTTTAATAATACAATAAGACTGTTTTTAAACCATTTACAAAACAGGTACCAAGGCTTTATTTTATATACATATGATTTTTTAATATTGCTGCCATAATATTTTATATAATGGATCTTTTCACAATTTATCGGGAGATTATCAATGTCAGAAACAATATTTTTTGATTTGGACGGAACTATACTGGATACAGAAAAACACTACAGAAAGTGCTGGGTGGAAGCTGCCAATTCCCTTGGCTATCCAATGACAGATGAGCAGGCTCTTTCCCTAAGAAGCCTTGGCAGACCCTTTGCTGTAGATCGTATAAATGGCTTTTTTAACGACTCTGAGGCCTATGGCAAAATAAGAACAAAACGTATGGAGCTTATGAATAAGACCCTAAAAGAAAAAGGGATAGAGTTAAAGCCTTATGCAGCAGAAACCTTGACTGAGCTTCAAAAACGGGGACACAGCCTTGTAATAGTAACTGCCACAGACCTCGAAAGGACTCAGACGTATCTGAGAAGTCTTGGACTCTTAGACTTTTTTGACAAAATAGTCTGTGCAACCATGGTCGAAAAGGGTAAACCTGCCCCTGATGTCTACCTTTATGCTGCTTCTGAGGTAAAAAAGAATCCTTCACAGCTGTATGCCGTAGAAGATTCTCCAAACGGTGTAATGAGTGCCTTTAATGCAGGCTGCAAAACCATTATGATTCCGGATCAGACACAGCCTGATGAGGAGCTGAAAAGTCACTTATATAAACAATTCGATTCACTTAGGGATCTGCTTACAATTTTTTAGATAATATATAAAAAGACGTCTAATCTGGTATTATGTTTTTAAATCGAATTGGATATTTTTATAATACCACTCTTGAAGTACTATTTAAAAAATGCTTTAAGAGGAGATTAGACATGGAAAATTCAACACAATCAGTTACTACATCACACTTAAAAGATGCTTCATCGGACTCTGTCAAAAAAATGACCTTTACTGCAATGTTTATGGCTCTTACCATTGTACTTAGTTCATTTGGAATACCTGTACCTGGAGGTCACCTGTATCTGTGTGATATAGTAATCTGCACAGCATCAATACTTCTTAGTCCGGGCTATGCATTTGTAGCTGCCGGTGTAGGTTCATTTCTTGGAGATATGCTCTTTTATCCTGCTCCAATGTTCGTTTCTCTTGTAACTCATGGAATACAGGCTGTTGTTATTTCTCTGATAGCCCATAATACTTTCAAAAACAACGCCAAAATAAGCTCCATTATTGCTGTACTTATAGGTGCCGTAATCATGGTTATCGGTTACACACTTGGAAAAATATATGTATACAGCACTTTTGAATATGCCATGATAAAGCTTCCCTACGAAATTGCCCAGGCACTTCTCGGAGCTTTTGGCGGTGTTTTAATAAATCATTATTTAGGACTTAAATCCATATACAATAAATGGATGAATAAATAAAACATTCTGAGACTTTTAGATCATTTCCTCAGGATGAAATACCTCATCAAAGCGTTCTTCTGTTAACAGCCCAAGTCCGACACAGGCTTCTTTTAGAGATATATTTTCTTCAAAGGCCTTATGCGCACACTTTGCAGCATTTTCATATCCGATATAAGGATTTAAAGCTGTTACAAGCATAAGCGAATTGTAAAGATTATCATGCATCTTATCCTTATTGGCTGTAATTCCCACTACACAGTTTTTGTTAAAGGACACAATGGACTCAGACAGAAGGCGCACTGACTGTGTAAAGTTATATGCAATAACAGGAAGAAAAACATTCAGTTCAAAATTACCCTGAGAAGCAGCAATACTGATGGCAGTATCATTTCCCATAACCTGAACAGCCACCATTGTTACCTGTTCACACTGAGTAGGATTCACTTTTCCAGGCATAATTGAGCTACCCGGTTCATTTGCAGGTATAGTGATTTCTCCCAGACCGCAACGAGGACCGCTGGCCAGCCATCTTATATCATTAGCGATTTTCATCATATCGGCAGCCAATGCTTTCACCGCACTATGGGCAAATACAACCTCATCTCTTGAACTTAAAGCATGAAATTTATTATCAGCTGTAACAAAATCTGTTCCGGCAAATTCTGAAACCTTTGCCGCAACCTCTTTATCAAAGCCTTGTGGAGCATTTAGTCCTGTTCCTACTGCTGTTCCGCCAAGAGCAAGTTCTTTCATAGGCTTTACGGAAAGCTTTAATAACTCGATATCCTTTTCTATAGAGCTTCTCCATCCACTTATTTCCTGAGAAAATGAAATCGGCACGGCATCCTGAAGATGAGTACGACCACTTTTTACTATTCCTTCATTTTCTGCTTCCAGCTTTTTAAACACTTCCACGAGCCCTTGCGCTGCAGGAATGAGCTTTTGCTCGATTCCAAGTACAGCTGCGATATGGAGAGCTGTTGGAAAGGTATCATTTGATGACTGACTCATGTTGACATCATCATTGGGATGAAGTATTTTTTGACCAGCTATCTCGTTGCCTCTATTGGCAACTACTTCATTAACATTCATATTAGACTGGGTTCCTGAGCCTGTCTGCCAGACTACCAGCGGAAAATGCTCCCAAAGCTTTCCTTCTGTTATATCATCACAGGCCTTTGAAATTGCTTCATATTTCTGGTCTGTCATTCTCTGAGGTACAATCTTATGATTGGCTGCAGCTGCTGCCTTTTTCAGTATTCCAAAAGCTGTTACAATCTCTCTTGGCATTGTTTCAAGGCCTACACCGATAAGGAAATTTTCATGGCTTCTCTCAGTCTGTGCTCCCCAGTATTTATCTGCAGGGACCTTTACTTCACCCATGGAATCATGCTCTATCCTATACTCTTCCATTTTATTGTCAGTACTCATTTAACTCCTCCGTTTTCTTATCTATATTATTAACTTTACTGTTTTCCAAAACCGATGCTGCAAAAGAAAATGTTAAAAGCATAATTGCAGGAATATATGCTGTCCATACCGTATATCTTACAAATTCATTTACAAGACCCTCAGTAAGTCTTCTAAACAAAAGGCTTACATCGCATATGGCAAAAAAGGTAAGTCCCAGGGCAAATAACTGATTTTTAAGACTTTTTTCACCAAAATATTTAATCCAGCTGCATACGAAATTTACTACTATCAATGTGATATTCAAAAGTCCGATTGCATTGGTTATGGTAAAAAGATTCTGTTTATATACAATTATCCATACCACAATAGGGAAAATAATTCTGATTAAAATATTAAGTTTCCCGGGTTCAAGATATTTGCAGAATATTGCCTGGACAATGCAAAAGGTAAAAAATCCCGGAATCTCATTTGGCATAACCAGAGCAAGAAAGGTCAAAAGAAAATCCGCAATAAAAATAAAGCAAATACCGACAAAAATCAGATCATCATGGCAAAAAGTCTGTCCCTTTCTCCATTTAAACCATACCTTTAGTGCCACTGCAAAATCTATTACAACAGTAAGATATTTCAGTACACACATGGTAAAATCATATGCCGATATAATTTCTCTATATTTAATAGCCAGAAACAGTACTGCTTCCAGAACTATGTATATAGTCATAGTTTTCTTATCAATTACTTTTTTCATTTAACCCTTCTCCCAATATACCTGTCACTATCCCCATATATTCAGGTATATTTTAACATGGGATAATTAAAATACATAGATTTTGTATTTCAAAAAAGTGGCTATTTCTATATTATTTCAAAATAAGTTTTTTTGCCTATATAAAAAATTCTGTTCACAGTAGTTTAAACCATGAACAGAACTTATATTACAAGTGTTAAAGTTTAAGATCTCCCTCTTTTACCCATCCAAGCTTTACAACTGCTGTATGGATAATAAGAGAAAAGACAGCCGGAAGAACAAAGGATATAAGTACAAGTCCTATCCAGTCAAAAGCTGTTATAGCTGCCTTTGTCCCTTCAGCAACATCATTTACCCAGCCTGTATATACACCAATCTGACCAACAAGACCGCAGGTTCCCATACCTGATGAAACAGGTGCTCCATTCGTCTTGAGTTTAAAAATGCATGTAGCAATAGGACCTGTGATTGCTGACGCAAGAGTAGGAGCAATCCAGACTCTTGGATTCTTAATAATGTTACCCATCTGAAGCATTGATGTTCCGATACCCTGGGAAACAAGTCCGCCCC
>JAILBM010000180.1 GCA_024680925.1 Butyrivibrio sp. | reverse complement strand
TAACAGTAGTATAATGTATGGAGAAAATCTTGCAAAGCTTTATGGCTCAGCTGATTCAGCAGTTGCAGCATGGATGGCATCTCCTACACACGCAGCCAATATTATGGACAGTGGATTTAAGACAATGGCTATTTATATTTTCAGAAATTCAGATGGCAATCTATACTGGGCTCAGGAGTTTGGGTATTGATTGGCAGATAAATATAAAGGGATTTTAAAAAGCCTTGCACATACTGTGTGAGGCTTTAATTTTGCCCTAAGATGTTTACAGGAAGACAAAAAATTTTTATAAATACATCGTTTGATCACATTGTAAAAATAACAATTAATAGTAATATAATTATCAGTTCAACATTTTGTTGAATAATAATAAAAATCAAGTAAAATAAAAAGAAAAAATCTATAAAAAGTTTTACGAAAAATATTGAAAAATAGTAGATAAAAAGTTAAATTATTTTATGGAGTAGTATGAAACAAAATTGGGAGAGAGTTTTATAATGGAAAATAGTTTTTTTGAAATTGCCGAAGAAGACGATGAGATTGATTTAGGGGAACTCTTCTTCGTTCTAAAAAGTCATATTTTGTCTATAATTATTTGTCTTATTGCCGGTGCCTGCATTGCTCTGGCATATACAATGTTCCTGGTTCAGCCAATATATACTTCATCTTCGATGATTTATATTTTTTCAAAGACAACTTCTGTTACTTCGGCTATTGATCTTCAGATAGGATCACAGCTTACGGTTGACTTTGAAATACTCGGAACCAGTCGCCCTGTTTTAGAAAAAGTAATTAAGGATCTTGATCTTGATACAAAGTATGAAGATCTTTTAAAAACGGTGGAAATACAGAATCCTACTGATTCACGTATTATCAAGATTACAGTAAATAATCCGGATCCGCAGCTTGCCTGCGATATTGCAAATTGTCTTGCTGATAATCTTTCTGCAAGAGTAGCGGAGGTTATAGATACAACAAAGCCTTCATCGGTTGAAGAGGCTGTTCCTGCCACAAAACCTACAAGCCCCAGCAAATCCAAAAATACAGCTCTTGGCGGAGTGCTTGGAATGTTGCTTGCAATATCTGTAATTCTTATTCGTTATTATAGTGATATGTCCATAAGAAATGAGGACGATGTAAGAAAATATCTTGGACTTGGAACACTTGCTTCGATTCCTTATGAAAAGAGTATATCCGGGGAACTTAAGGGTAAAAAGGCAAAGAAAAGCGCATGAAAAATAAGAAGATTTTAGCATTTTTGGCATTTGTATCTGTGGCTGCAATTTCTGCAGGTGTAATTGGATATATCGTTGCAGATGACATTCAAAGTAAGGAAAGTCTTTCTCAAATGCAGGAGATGGCTTATGAAAACACTTCTACAGAGTATGTAAGTGAAGACAGTACCATAGAAGGCAGTACAACCCAGGACAGTATGATAACAGACAGTTCTATGGATCTTGCTTTGGAAAGTTCAACACTTTCTTCTGATGAAGATAATTCAGAGATGGCAATGTCCGAAGATATGGATCTATATGCTACTACAGAAGCTTCAGGTAGTGAAGAAAGCCTTGCAAATGTTGCAGCAATTGATTTTGATAAGCTGCAGGCATCCAATCCGGATATATTTGCCTGGATAAATATACCGGGAACTGTTATTGATTATCCAGTTGCCCAGCATCCTACAGATGATACTTATTATCTCAAACATGGTGCAGACGGACTTAGTTCCAATTATGGATGTCCTTATATAGAACTTAGTGACAGTAAGAATTTTACAGATTTTAATACTGTTTTATACGGCCATAATATGAATAACGGTTCTATGTTTGCAGGTCTTCATAAATATGAAGACAATGAATTTTATCAGTCACATAGGAATATATATATTTATACTCCTGACCATAAGTTGACATATAAAGTTTTCGCGGCGGTAATGTATAGTGATGCTCATATACCGTATTACTATAATGATTTAATTGAATCTGACAGAAATGCATTTTTAAATTCTTTAAAAACCGATATAGTTGCTAATAGAAGCTATGTATCTGAGGATATAGAAGTGACAAAAGATGACCGAATTATTACTTTGAGTACATGTGATAAAAAGCTGCGCAGTAACAGGTTTTTGGTTGTAGCAGTGCTTACGGGTATTGATGGGCAGGAAGTTAAGTAAATGGATTTTAGAAAAGCTATACTTATGGGTGCTGTGGCTATAGGAATAATTGGAGCTGCAGGAGCCGGAGGAGTATTCCTTGCCGGAAGACAAAATGCCACTGTAGTAAGACGGGCAGAAAGTTCCCAAGTAGCACAGACGGAATCATCTGCAGCTACGCAGTCAGATTCTGCCGGCACGGAAAATTATGTTAAAGACACTTTTGATGGTAGTGTTACCTTTGAAGGTGTAAAATATGAAGTTAATACAGCTATAGATACCGTTCTCTTCCTGGGAATAGACAGTAGTGACCAGTCAAGAGAAGGTATTGGTATAGATGAAGGCGGAAGAAGTGATACAATAATTCTTTTTGTGATAGACAATGAAAATGAAGTGATCACACCGCTGGAAATAAACAGAGATACCATGGTCAATGTTGATATATATGACAATGACGGTAATTACCTGGCACAGGGATTGCAACATCTTACTATGCAGTATTCCTATGGTAATACACCAAGTAAGGCCGGCAACCTTACTAAGGAAAAGGTATCTGATCTTTTGTGCCGTACCAGAATAGACAGTGTTATATCACTGACTATGGAAGGTATAGAACCTATGGTTGATTCCATAGGAGGAGTTACATTACAGCTTCAGACAGATGAAACTGAAATTGATCCTTCATATACGAAAGGAGCAATAGTACATCTTGATGGAGCAGCTGCTTTTGATTTTGTACATACAAGAGATATAGAAACCAGAGGCAGTAATGAAAGCAGAATGTCCAGACAGACACAATTTATGCTGGCTTTCTTTCAAACTATAAAAGGATCTGGGGAGTCCATTATAGAAACTATGGAGGAAGCGGGCGGTGAATATCTGTACGAGGATATAGACGCAGACACCATGCAGCATTTTACTGAATATGATAAAGCAGGTGAAGTGCTTACATTACCCGGTGAAAGTGTTGAAGGAAAACTCCATGATGAGTTTTATGTTGATGAAAATAAACTTACCGAATTGGTAATGCAGCTTTTTTATAAAAAGGCTTAAATGAAAGATTTGGTAAGATTATTTAATAAAAAAGAAAAGGAGCAGAGTATGAAAAAAGGTAAGTTTTTATCAATCGCTGCAATAGCAGCAGTATTAACCATTGGTATCACATTTACTACTCCTGCCTATGCAGCAAGTGTTACAACCACTACCGAAATTGAAGGTGTTGGTCGTACTGAGGCAGAAGCAGCAGGCGGACAGGTCCT
>JAILBM010000390.1 GCA_024680925.1 Butyrivibrio sp. | reverse complement strand
ACTTGCTCCGGCAATAACCTCTGAACTGTATTCCTGATCTTCATAAAATCCATCAAAATCAAATTTACTTCTCACAGGTGCGGGAAGAGTATCACTTACAGTTCCTGCGGCAATTGCTGCTGCATCAGTTGTGGCATAGTATTTAATATATTCTGTTTCAGCATCGTTTTCATAATAACCATAGAGTATCAGCTTTGAAATATATACAGGGGATTCTGATTTTGCAATATTACCGGAAGCATCCTTAACATACAGATAATATACGCCGGGAGTCATTTCTTCCTGTGCATAATCCACAGATACCGAAATTCCCTCAGTCCCTTTTACAGGTGCCCCGGTAACCTCAGTCCAGGAATCTACACTTTGAGCACTTTCACTTGTTGAAAGAGCATAGTAAGATAAGCCTGCGCCTTCATCGTAGGCCGATATTGAAATATTTTCTTCAGATATGCTTAAATTTGTTATTACAGGATCAACTTCATCAATTACACTGATTTTGTAATTGTATACCGCCTTATCCGGAGCGATTGCTTCTGTAGGAATATTAAAATACAGATAATAATCGCCGATACCCGGAATACCACTCCAGGTAGATTTATTTTCAAAGTTTATAGAATCTGAATAATATACGTTGATTCCGCTGTCATAACTGTCAGTTCCTGCTGTTGCAGTAAATATAATATCTTCTGAATAGTTATAAGGAAGACTATACCCTTCTTCTGAATCTCCCGAAGGAAGAGCAGTGCCATTTAATAAAAGGCTGTAATCTTCTGTGGAAGCATCGTTAAAATAAGATGATACAGTACCGCCAAAGACAATCTTCTCTTCTGTAGCATCATTTTCTTCGTTACCATTTTCTGTATCAGCCCCTTCATCTTCAGAGCCTTCTTCAATACCGTCCTCTGTTCCTTCAGTATTTTCATCCTCCGGTGATGCTTCTTCCTGACTACCATCTACTGAATTTTCATCATCATTACCGCCCGTTTCGGTCTCACCATCTGAGTTTTCATCATCGTTTCCACTATCATCCTCATTAGTGCTGTTTTCGTCAATAAAAGCCGACTTGGAATCATCTTCCTCATCAGCTTTCGTTTCCTCAGAAGACATAAATGATGCGCTCTCCAAAGACTCATCACTTTGTTCTGCGGTTACTCTATAATCAGTACTTGTAAAAAGAATAATAAGCGAGAGCAATATAGATATTACCCTCATTTTAGATCTTCCAAAAAATGAACAATTCCCTTTAAATCTGTTATCCTTCATTAAACCCCTCACGAGCATATATATTTAAAATAGTCATAATCCGACCACACTATAATTAAATGGTTATATGACATTTTTAACATTTGCAATATTACACCACTATTACAAAAATGCCCGAAAGTGCCTTGTTTAGATAACTTTAAGTCTTACTTTCCTATTTTTTCATTTATATTACCAATTTGTTTATAAGCCCAGGTATACTGACTCATATATTCGCCGTTAAACTTCGCTATGGCTCCCGGATCTTTTTCCAGGGCAAGATAATAATCACAGGTGATTTTTGAAGGTACTATGGCATAACTATCCCTTTTCTGGTCAAATATATCTTCACAATGCCACTTTTCCAGTGTGTTTTTCAGATCGTGAACAATCTGGGCAAAGTATTTTCTGTTTTTTTCATCATCTATTGCTTCATCTTCCCAAAGAACTGCCCTGAGTTCTGAATTAGATGCAGTTGCCCCTCTTCTATCCACAAGATATGCCAACATTTCCTTGGCCTTACTCCTTCCGAACTTTACGATTTCTCCGTCAAAAAATATCTCGAAATTGCCAAAACACTGTATGTACACACCTTCATTTTTTCTTTCTACAGGGTTTCTTAAATTTTTAAGAGCATTTCTCACATCTTCTTCTCTGACAGGCTTTAGAAGATATGCACTTGCCCATAGTCTGAAGGCATCAAGAGCATACATGGGATATGCTGTCAGCATAATTATATTTATCATAGGCTTTATATTTTTTAACTTTGCTGCAAGGGTTAGCCCGTCCATGTCAGGCATATTTATATCCAAAAACACAACATCAATGTCATTTTCTCTGCATATTTCAATAGCTTCTTCCGCTTCCTCTGTACTAAAAATATCAGCTTCCGGTTCTACCTTTTTTATAATCCTTGAGGCATCACGAATTGCAGCCATTTCATCATCTACAACCAAAATATTCATTTTTACCTCCTTATGATCATTTTTTAGATGTGTTTATACAGGAATAAATATTTTTACCACTGTTCCTTTATCAGGTATACTTACAATTTCCATCCTGCCACCGGACATAATTTCCAGTCTTTTAATGGTATTATTTATTCCAATATGTTTATGCTGTATATTTCCATCCACCTCATGAAGACTACCTTCTTCCAGTATTCCTACATCAAAGCCTGCACCATCATCTTCAACTTCTATAATATGGTAATCATCTTCTTTATAGCTTCTTAAACTTATGGTTCCCCTTCCACCCTTTTTCTTTCTGATTCCATGAACCAGTGCATTTTCTACCAGTGTCTGAACAGAAAAAGGAGGTACATTAAAATCCTTATCCCGAATATCATAGTTTACTGTAAGCTTTTCTCCAAATCTGTCTTTTCCAAGAGCAAGATAATTTTCCACTACCACAAGCTCCTTGGATAAAGGGATACTCTCATTATCACTGAACATATCAATGCTTCCCCTAAGAAAATCTGTAAATTCATTTAGAATTTCCTCAGCCTTTTGAGGTTCATCCAGATAAGACCTGAGCATTGTAAGGGTATTAAAAATAAAATGTGGCTGAATCTGGCTATGATATAGTCTTACCTTTTCTTTATTAAGCTCTACTTCCTTTTCCAGAAGTCTTATTCTCTCTTCATCCATTTTTTTCTCTGCTTCTCTTAGTTCAAATCCATTATTTATGATATATGTCATAAACAGAAACACTATACTTGCTGTAAGAACAATATTATAGATTGAAATTCCGTAGTGAGATATTTGAAGAATCGAGGCAAACAGCGGAAATAACGAAAAAGAAAGAGATGCAATAAGCTGAACCGGCGAAAAGCATTTTCTGTTTACAAGTATATTTACAATAAGCACCATTACACCGGATATACCTATAAGAACCAGAAACCAATAATTATCCAGTCTGTAATACCTGTTCTGCTCATCAAAATCATAATAAAATTTCCAGATTCTTGAACAGGTCAAAAGAATTATAGCGGCAAGTTCTATTACTACAACTGCCCTTGAAAGCCCTATGCTATACCTGCCTGAACGGTTATATACCATTTCGTTTATATATGAGGAAAATTCCATTACCAGTACATATCCGCAAAAGAAAACCAGATAATTTGTAACACGAACAATTATTCCACCTGCAAAGGAAGTATTTCCACGATATACATAGGCCATAGCCTCATTTATGTTTAACAGGCCTGCCGTAAGCATTATTGATATGATCAACAATTTCAATTTATCATTACTGTTTTTTATCACAAATACGATCACAACCGAAAGTAAACAGAATATAAATGCCCAGGTTTCATAAGCTACATGCATCATCTGAATCAGTGTCATAGTACCTCTTTTCCAAGTAGGGAAATAATTTTATATATAATATATTATAAACGTTTTTACGTAATCTATCATCCGTAAAAGTTTTACTGAAATCGGTTAATAGTTAAAAAAATAACGCGATTCTTCAATTTTAGCAATAATTTCTACATTATTTCTGTTTTTTTAAACTCAAAATATTTATAGAATAATCCCAAAAGGGAGGGTGATTTATATGTCTGTACACGTTATTGATGAAGCTAATCGTTGTTTGCAATGTCCAAATCCAAGATGTAGGGAAAACGGCTGTCCTATACATACCAACATTCCTAT
>JAILBM010000375.1 GCA_024680925.1 Butyrivibrio sp. | reverse complement strand
GGAATTGAAGGTGTGAGCGAGAATATAAGAGTGCGTTCCATTGTGGGTAATTTCCTTGAACATAGCAGAATCTTTTATTTTGAAAACGGCGGAAAAGAGGAGTATTATTGCAGCAGTGCCGACTGGATGCCACGTAATCTGGAAAGACGCGTGGAGATAATGTTCCCTGTTCGTAAAAAGGAGCTTCAGGAAAAATTAAGGCACATCCTTGAATGTGAGCTTAAAGATACTGAGAAGGCTCATGTTATGAATAAGGCCGGAATATATATTAAACAAAAGAAAAAGAGTGCGGATAAGGCACTTAATTCTCAAAAGCTTTTCTGTGATGAGGCTGCAATTGCAGTTAAGGAATTGTCTTTTGAAACCACAAGGGTATTCATACCTGAGGAATAAAGGAGTTTTAGTAGTTTGAAAAAGTTTGTATTAGCATCCGGTTCACCAAGAAGAAAGGAACTCCTTAGTGAGATCATACCGGAATTTGAAATTATACCTGCCAAGGGAGAAGAGGTGATAAAGGACACTGATCCTGCGATGGTTGTAGAGAGTCTTTCAAAACAAAAGTGTGAAGAAATTTTTCATAAAATTTTAACGAATGAAGGCTCTGACATAGTTGTAATTGGTGCAGATACCGTTGTATCATATAATCAGAAAATATTAGGAAAGCCTTGTGATAAGGCTGATGCACGAAGAATGATCTCGGATTTTCAGGGAGATGTACATCAGGTTTATACAGGGGTGACCATAATGTATGTCAAGGATTCAAGTGAGCAGAGCTTTACCTTTCATGTAAGGACTGATGTGGAAGTTTATGATATGACAGATGAAGAAATAGAAAGCTACATCTCCACAGATGAACCTTATGACAAGGCAGGCGGATATGGTATTCAGGGCTTGTTTGGTGTTTATGTAAAGGGCATAAGGGGCGACTACAACAATGTTGTGGGACTTCCTGTTTCTAAGCTTTTTCATGAGTGTAAGCGTCTTGAGCTTATTTGATTAAATCCTGACATGTGCAGTGTTTACCGGATTTTCGGTGATATAAATTCGCCTGTTTTAAGGAGGACTTCAATATGCGCGAATACGACGATGCAGTTTTAAAATGTTTTCTTGAAAATCAGAGCCAGCTTTTCCCTGAGGATGTGGCAGACAGTATGGAGGAAGCGGAGGCCTTTTTGGAGGATTGCATGGCCGTTGTGGTAGACTCTGCAGAAGAGGTAGAGGAATACTTTGAAGAAACCGGTGTCGATACTGAAGGCTCGGATGTACTTGAAGCCGATGAGGTATTTGATATTGGCGACGGACGCTATCTTATCGTTGAGGGATAGTATCTGACCTGTAATTTAATATGTATATGTAAACAGCCCGGTTAACTTTTATTGTTAACCGGGCTGCTATTATGATTTATTTTTAATCGTTAACTTTAAATACATCTACATCCTTTTGAACATCAGCAGCAATACCTGAGATTTTTTCTGCGATTCCGGATACTTCTTCCATCATGTTACTTACTATTGTGGTAGAAGCACTGGTCTCTTCTGAGGTTGCGGCATTACTTTCTGCAATAGAGGAGAGCTTTTCTACAGCACCTACAACAGAGCCTCTTACAGAATCAAGCTTATCTACTGTTTTTGTGATTTCGGATATTCCATCAAGGCTTTGTGAGATTTCGTTTTCTACATACTCGAATATTTCCTGTGTCTGATTTACATAGTCATTTTGCTGTTCGATTATGCTTTGAACTTCGCTCATTACTTCTGTAGAACGTTTTGAATTCTCTATAAGTTCCTGAATGATCTGGGTTATTTCCTTAGTGGTATCGGCAGTCTGAGCTGCTAGACTTCCTATTTCACCTGCAACAACCGCAAAGCCTTTTCCTGCATCTCCGGCTCTGGCAGCTTCAATTGAAGCATTTAAGGACAGGAGATTTGTCTGGGTGGCAATTGTGGATATGAGCTCTGATGCTTTTGAAATCTGATCAGCGGACTGGTTGGTCTGGGCAGTCTGTTCATACATGGCATCAACTGCAGACTTTGTTTTTTCATTTACTTCACCCAGTTTCTTAAGTATATTGCCTGCATCCTTTGAGGATTCCTGCATTTTTTCAGAAGCTTCCTTAAGCATAAGAGTTTTTTGCTTGGTATCCTCAACCATATGTCCGATTTCAATAATGGAGTTGGCTGCATCCTGAGTCGAAGATGATTGATTAGTAGCACTTTCTGCTATTTCATGCACAGCTATATTTACCTGGCTTATGGAATTAAGAGTGGAAGAAGAGTTATCCCTAAGCTGAGATGAACCTGTATACAAATCTCCGGAGAGCTTTCTGAGGGATTTTATGGTTTCTTCCATGGCGCCTGCAAGGTTCTTGGTGGCAATTGCTATTTTGCCTACTTCATCCTTGCGGTCTGTGTATTTGTTAAGTGCTCTTGATTTTGTAATATCCAGGGAACCGAGATCATCTATTATGTAGCTTATTTTTTCAATATCCTTTGAGATCATCTTGGAAATGATGACTACGGCAATAATGGTTATGGCCAGCACTGCAAATATCAGCATCATGACAAATAGGCTAAGTGAATTTATTTCGCCCATATAATCACTTTCAGGATCTGTAACGATAAACAGCAGATTAACACTTGGGATAAAATGATAAGATAAAATTCTGCGTTGTCCGTCATCACCCTTATAGGAGAAGTTGCCGGAGTGTTCCGTTGCGGAAAGCTCAATTGCTTTTAAGTGAGATTCATATTCTACTGCAGCACCTGTCTGAGTTTCATCAGGAGTAAAGATATATGTACTTTCAGAAGGACTTATAAGGAACATTTCCATATCTTCAAGGCCTTCAGTAGACATACCGGTTAAGGTGTTTTGCAGATCTGTAACATAGCTTCCGCCACCTACAAATCCCACAGGATTACCTGAATCGTCATATACGTTGGCAAATACAATTGCAACATTATCACCTGATGCAGGGGAAGTAATAACACCAAGAATATATGCACCGCCTAGAGATTCTATGGTTGCTGTGAATCCGGGAAGATCTTCAGAAGCATACTGACCTATAAAGGAGGGATCTGTATGAGCAAATACAATTGTATCCGGTTCTGAAAGATAAAGGCTTTCTATTCCGTTTCTTGTTTTCGAATACCTGACAAGTGCATCCTGAGCTTTTTGCTGAAGCTCTGTATTATCCTGATCCTGTAATATTGCAGCCATATCAGGCATGGAAGCAAGGGATACAAAGTAGTTTAATAAATCTGAGAAGTATCCTTCAATTATGGTGGCTCTTGATTCAGTGATTTCATCAAGGCGGGCATTTATCTGGGAGCTCATAATAGCTCTTGTCCTGTAATTTACAGAAACCAGAATTGTGCCAAGACCCAATGAAACTAAGATTCCTATGACAAGGCTCAGCTTGACATAGATTTTTAGATTATTGATCCTCTTCATGGTATAGTACCTCCTCACATATTCGATAGTACCATTAATGTGAGAATGTGTATCACTTTTAAAGCTAAAAAGAGACTAAATAAAGTGAAAAAAATATTAAGAGAATAGTCCTTAAAGTAAGGGGAAAAAGATAATACGTTAATTACAGAAATCCGCATTTACTGCGGATTTCGTAAGAACATGATTCAAGAGGCAAATAGGCCCTGCGACATTAGTCGCCTTCAAATGGCCTATTTGCACGGCTTTAGCTAATTGCAATATTATGCTACCACTTTAATCTGATAATGTGATAAAATAAATCGAATCTATTGTTTATAAAAGATTAATAATGGGAGAATAATTATGAAAAAGAAAATTTTATCAGCAATTCTTATGGGTTCAATGGTATTTTCACTTGTTGCATGCGGATCCTCGGATACCGAATCTACATCAACAGCATCTGATTCTGATGTGGCTTATATTCAGGAAAAGGGAACGCTTATTGTTGGTATTACCGATTTTGCGCCTATGGATTACAAAGACAGTGACGGAAACTGGATAGGATTTGATGCTGAGCTTGCAAAGGCTGTTGCCAGTGATCTTGGAGTTACCGTTGAATTTGTAGAAATCGATTGGGACAACAAAATTTTGGAACTTGATAATAAGAGTATAGATTGTGTTTGGAATGGCATGACTTTAACAGATGAGGTAAAAAATGCCATGGAATGTACAAATCCATATTGTAACAACGCACAGGTTGTAGTTGTTAAAAGTGATGTGGCAGATCAGTACAATAGTGTTGACAGCCTCATGGATCTTGCTTTTGCAGTTGAGGCAGGTTCTGCAGGAGAAGCGGCTGCCAAGGATAATGGATTTAATTATACAGCCCTTACATCTCAGTCAGATACACTTATGGAAGTATCTGCAGGAACCTCTGATGCAAGTATTATTGACCTTCTTATGGCCGGAGCAATGGTGGGTGAAGGAACAAGTTATTCAGATCTTGCACACACAGTTGAGCTTACAACAGAAGAGTACGGTGTAGGCTGCAGAAAGGGTTCTGACCTTGCGGCATATATTAATGACGAATTCAAAAAGCTTTATGAAGACGGAACAATGACATCTATCGCTGAGAAATACGGCGTACAGGATGCTGTTGTTACGCAGTAATATATTTTTTGGGAGACTTATAAATGTTTTTGACAGTTACACAATCCTTATTGGAGGGCTTTGGAAGCACACTATTACTTTTTGCCCTGACTCTTGTATTTGCCCTTCCCCTTGGACTTCTCATATGCTTTGGTTCTATGAGCAGGCTCAAGGTAATCAATTATCCGATTAAACTGATAGTATGGGTGGTTCGAGGAACACCGCTTATGTTGCAGCTTCTGGTTATCTATTACGGACCGGGAATTATTCTTGGAAATAATATATGGGGTTCAGGAGGTACAGGAAGATTTACGGCAGCACTCCTTGCCTTTGTATTTAATTATGCATGCTATTTTTCTGAGATATATCGTGGTGGTATCCAGTCTATTCCTGTTGGCCAGTATGAAGCCGGTAAGGTTCTTGGCCTTACAGGCAACCAGATATTTTTCAGAGTTATTCTGCTCCAGGTTATTAAGCGTATAATTCCTCCGATATCCAATGAGGTAATAACCCTTGTAAAGGATACTTCTCTTGCAAGAGTAATCGCTGTTTATGAGATTATCTGGCAGGGACAGTCCTTCATTAAAAGTGCGGGAATTATCTGGCCTTTATTTTACACAGGAGCTTTTTACCTGATATTCAGTGGATTACTTACACTTTTATTTGGATATATTGAAAAGAAATTAAGTTATTTCAGATAAGGATATTGTATGGCTATATTAGAAGTTAATCATATAAAAAAGTCTTTTAAAGAAACGGAAGTTTTGACAGACATCAGTTTTTCCATGGAAAAGGGACAGGTTCTGTCTATTATCGGATCCTCAGGAAGCGGTAAAACTACGCTTCTTCGGTGCCTGAACTTTCTTGAAAGGCCTGATGAGGGCACTATTTTAGTAAATGGTGAGACACTTTTTGATGGAAAAGATTTAAATAAGCATAGCGAAAGTGAAAACAGAAAAAAGAGACTTCACTTTGGCCTGGTTTTCCAGCAGTTTAATCTTTTCCCTCAATATACAGTTAAGGAAAATGTAACTCTTGCACCAAGGCTAAATGCAGAAGATACAAGGAGCATAGAAGAGATTGATGCTCTTGCGGATAAGCTACTTGATCAGATGGGTCTTTCTGAAAAAAAGAATCTATATCCCCATCAGTTATCCGGAGGACAGCAGCAAAGAGTTGCCATAGCAAGGGCCCTTGCACTTTCGCCTGATATTTTATGTTTTGATGAGCCCACATCAGCTCTTGATCCTGAGCTTACAGGAGAAGTTCTTAAGGTTATAAGAGAACTGGCAGATAAGCATACAACTATGATCATAGTTACTCATGAAATGGATTTTGCCAGGGATGTATCTGATTATGTAATCTTTATGGATAAAGGGGTAATTGTTGAACAAGGCGATGCAGTAAGCGTTATAAATAATCCTCAGATGGAGAGAACAAAGGCATTTTTGTCAGGTCATTCTATGAGCATGCCTCATGATAATTAAAGATTTTTATGGAAGGTTGAACTTGACTTTAATAATTTCAACGCATAAAATAATTGATAGTTGTTTAGACGTTGATAGTGTATCAGTAGTTTATAAGTAGTCTTGATAGAGAGTTCGTATCATCGGCTGGAAGTACGAATGAAGAGCTTATGGATGAATTTCAGCACCGGAGTCTTAATTAAATAGTTAAGTGCAGATTGATATTTAATCTGAATTTGGGTGGTACCGCGGGTTATCTCGTCCCATAGCATTAACGTGCTATGGGGCGTTTTTTATTACATACGCATACATATGGCACGATATATTTAGGAGGAAGAAAAGTTGGAAAACAACGCATTACGTCAGAAAATTGAAGCTATTCGTGATGAAATCAAGGCAAATGCCGAAAATCTTGACAGTTCTAAACTCGTTTACGAGATGAAAAAGAACTTCATGGATAACAAAAGCGGCAAGATCAGTGCTCTTATGAAGGAGATGAAAAACATCCCTGCTGAAGATCGTGCTGAATATGGTAAAAATGTTAATGAACTTAAACAGTGGGCTCTTGAGAAATTTGATGAGCTCGATAAGAAGATGAAGGATAAAGAGCTTCAGCTTAGATATGAAAGTGAAAAGCTTGATGTTACTATGCCAGCAAAGATGCGTTACACAGGAAATCTTCACCCTGTAACACAGATGAGAGAGACCCTCATAGATATTTTTGCCGGAATGGGATTTGAAATATACGAGGGCACAGAGATTGAAAATGACTATTACAATTTCACAGCTCTTAATACACCTAAAGATCACCCTGCAAGAGATATGCAGGATACATTTTATTTAAGTCCTGAGTTCCTTTTAAGAACGCAGACTTCTTCAGGTCAGATTCACGTTATGGAGAACAAGAAACCACCTATCAAGATTTTATCTCCTGGTAAGGTTTTCCGTTCTGATGATGATGCTACACATTCACCTATGTTCTCACAGATGGAAGGTCTTGTAGTTGACAAGAACATTACTCTCTGTGACCTTAAGGGTGCCTTAGAGCTTTTTGCCCAGAAGATTTATGGAGAAGGTACTACAACAAGACTTCGTCCTTCATATTTCCCATTTACAGAGCCATCTGTAGAAGTAGACTGCAGCTGTTTTGCCTGTGGCGGTAAGGGATGCGGCCTTTGTAAGGGTACAGGCTGGATTGAAGTTCTTGGTGCCGGCGTTGTTAATAAGAAGGTTTTGGAAAACTGCGGAATTGATTCTAATGAATACAGCGGATTTGCATTTGGTATCGGTATTGAGCGTACTGCCATGCTTAAGTATGGTATTAACAATATCAAGCTGCTTTTTGAATCAGATTTGGATGTACTTAAGCAGATTGATCACTACGAATAATAATACCTTTAATATAAACCTTTAGGAGGAAAGAAAAATGTTAGTACCTTTAAGTTGGCTTAAAGACTTTGTAGATATAGATATTGAACCAAAAGAATTAGAGAAAAAGCTTTTTGACTGTGGTTTTGAAGTTGAAGAGTGCTGGGAAGTAGGTAAGGATATTTCCAAGGTAGTTGTAGGTCTTGTTGAGACCTGTGAGCCTATTCCTGACACACATCTTCATGTATGCAGAGTAAATGCAGGCGAGCATGGAACATTCCAGGTATGCTGCGGTGCTGATAACGTTAAGGCCGGAGGTAAGTATCCTCTTGCTCTTGTAGGTGCTACAGTTATTGAAACAGCCAAGGACCATGTAACAGTTGTTGGTGTTGCAACAATCAAAAAGGGTAAACTTCGCGGCTATGATTCAGAGGGTATGCTGTGTTCAGGTGTTGAACTTGGTGTTTCTGAAGATATGTATCCGGGTGCAGGATATAACGGACTTCTGGTATTCCCTGAGGATACAGAGGTTGGTATCGATGTTAAGCCTTTACTTGGTCTTGATGAGTGGATTTTTGATGTTTCTATTACAGCTAACAGACCTGATTGCCAGAGTATTTATGGTCTTGCAAGAGAGGTTGCTGCAGCTCTTGATAAGCCATTAAAAGAGATTGATTTAAGCTATACAGAAACAGACGTAGAAAATGAAGGTTTCAGTGTAACAGTTGAAGATCCTGATCTGTGCCCAAGATATATTGGTCACTATGTATATGATGTCAAGCTTGGAGAGAGCCCACTATGGATGAAGAGAAGACTTGCTCTTGTTGGTAATAATTCAATCAGCAACATTGTTGATATTACTAACTACATCATGAGAGAGCTTGGTCAGCCTATGCATGCTTTTGATGGCAATTTCCTTGAGGATAACAAGATTGTTGTCAGAAGAGCAAAGGAAGGCGAAAAGATTGTTACTCTTGATGAGAACGAGTTTGAGCTTACACCGGATAACCTTGTAATCTGTGACGGTAAAAAGCCGGTTGCTCTTGCAGGTATTATGGGTGGTCTTAATTCAGAAATCAGAGATACAACAACTTCAGTTACTTTCGAAGCTGCTAAATTTATGCGTGACAATATCCGTAAGAGTTCAAGAGCACTTGGTCAGTCTTCTGATTCATCAGCTGCTTTTGCAAAGGGTGTTTATGAATATACAACAGTTATTGCCATGAAGAGAGCACTTCACCTTGTGGAGCAGCTTGGCGCAGGTAAGATTTCAAAGACCCACGTTGATATCAATACCGGAAACAGCCTTGAGAAGAAAGAAATGAAGGCTTCAATAAAGAGAGTTAATGGTGTTCTTGGTATTGAAGTTCCTGAAGATGAGATTAAGAGAATTCTCACTAACCTTAACTTTGAGCCTGTTATAAATGGCGATGAGCTTACTATCAAGATTCCTGCATATCGTGAAGATATGGAAGATTATCCTGATATTGCTGAAGAGCTTATCCGTATGTATGGTTATGAGCATGTTAAGCCTACTTTCCTTAAAAATGCTAATGTTACTATGGGTGGAAGAAATCTTACTCAGAAGACAGAGCTTAAGATTAAGAGAGCTTTATGTGCACAGGGTGCTTATGAATGTATGCATTATTCATTCTTCTCACCAAGTGACCTTGACCTTTTAAGATTTGCTGATGATGCCAGTGAGAGACATGCAATCAAGATTTTAAATCCTATAAATGAGGATCTTTCCATCATGAGAACAACTCTTGCAGCTCAGATGATTCATGCTATTGCAAGAAACCAGAAGAAGGGCACTTTAGAGGGCAGATTATTTGAAGTTGGTAACAGATTCATTCCTAAGGATCTTCCTCTTACAGATTATCCTCAGGAAAAGACAACTCTTTGCATCGGTATCTTTGGCGATGGAGAAGACATTTTTACCTTAAAGGGACTTGCTGAAAATGTTGCAGATGCACTTCACGTAAGCTTTAAATATGAGCCTGCAACCAAGACATTCCTGCATCCTTACAGAGCAGCCAGGATCTCCTGCGAAGGTGAAGAGGTAGGTTACCTTGGACAGATAACATATGAGATTCAGGATGATACAGATATGAGAATTCCTGCATATGTATGTGAGATAGATCTTGACCTTTTGAGCAAATGGTATGGCAAGACTCCAACATTTGAGCCACTTTCTAAGTTTGCAGTTGTTAAGCGTGACCTTGCTCTTATTATGGACAAGACGGTTACATGTGGTGAAGTAGAGGAAGCTATCTATGGAGCATGTAAGTATGTAACTGATGTTAAGCTTTTCGATGTTTATGAAGGACTTCCAATTCCTCCAACCAAGAAGAGTATGGCATTTACCATTACATTTACTCCTAAGGATGAGGAGCTTACAGACGAAGCTGTCAGCGGATATGTAGATAAAATGCTTAGAAAACTTTCCTTCACAATGGGCATAGAAATCAGAAGCTGATTGAATACTATTTAATCAAGTGTTATAATAGCCATTACTTTGATTAGTAATGGCTATTTTTAAAGAAAGGAAAAAAATATATATGTTAAGAAAAAATACTTGGGCAACTTATGATGCCAAAAAAGTAAAAGAAGCAGAGAAATTTGCTGAAGATTATAAGAACTTCCTCAACAACTCAAAGACTGAGCGTGAGGCTATCGATAGTATCGTTAATGAAATTACAAAGGCCGGATATGTAGAGCTTAAGACTCTTATCGGCGGCAATAAAAAGCTTAAAAAGGGTGATAAGGTATACAGCGTATGGATGAATAAGTCTATCGTTATGTTCCAGATTGGTTCTGAGCCACTTGAGAATGGTCTTAATATTTTAGGTGCTCATATCGATTCACCTCGTATCGATGTTAAACAGAATCCTTTATATGAGGATACAGGAATTGCTTATCTTGATACTCACTACTATGGCGGTATCAAGAAGTACCTCTTTGTAGCACTTCCACTTGCTATACACGGTGTTGTTGTTAAAAAGGATGGTACAACAGTAGTTCTTAACGTAGGTGAAGATGAAGATGATCCGGTATTCTTTATCTCAGATCTTCTCATTCACTTATCAGGTGATCAGATGAGTAAGAGCGCAGCTAAGGTTGTAGAAGGTGAAGCTCTTGATCTTGTTATTGGTAATAAGCCATTTATCATTGAAAACGATGATGAAAAGGCTGCTAAAAAGGCTAAGAAGGCATCTAACCTTACAGCCGGACAGCAGTATGCAGTTGATGCTGAAGAATATGAAGGAAAAGAAACTAAGAAGGTTAGCGGAGCAGTTAAGAGAGGCGTTCTTGCAATTCTTAAGGACAACTACGGAATTGAAGAGGAAGACTTCCTTTCAGCTGAGCTTGAAATCGTTCCTGCCGGTAAGGCAAGAGATGCAGGCTTTGACCGTTCTATGATCCTTGGCTATGGTCAGGATGACAGAGTATGTGCTTATCCTTCAATGAGAGCTATTATGCAGGCTAAAAACATCAAGAGAACAGCTTGCTGCATCCTTGTTGATAAGGAAGAAATCGGTAGCGTAGGTGCTACAGGTATGCAGTCTAAGTTCTTTGAAAATGCTGTAGCAGAGCTTATGAACCTTTGCGGTGAGTTCAATGACCTTTCACTTAGAAGATGCCTTGCAAATTCATGCATGCTTTCATCAGACGTAAGTGCCGGCTATGATCCAATGTATGCTTCAGCTTTTGAGAAAAAGAATGCAGCTATCATGGGCGGCGGACTTGTATTTAACAAGTTTACAGGTTCCCGTGGTAAGTCAGGTTCTAATGATGCAAACGCTGAGTATATTGCACACATCAGAGCTGCATTTGAAAAGGATGGAATCAACTTCCAGACAGCAGAGCTTGGTAAAGTAGATGTTGGCGGCGGCGGAACAATCGCTTATATCCTTGCTCTTTATGGAATGAACGTAATCGATAGTGGTGTTGCAGTTCTTAACATGCATGCTCCATGGGAAGCTACATCTAAGGCAGATATTTACGAGTCACTTCGTGGTTATACATCATTCCTTGAAAATGTTAGTTTTAGAAACGAGTAATGAAAATGTCAGATTTAAATGAAAATAATAATGATGAGATGCTGGGGCTTCGTACCAGCGACTACTATTTTGATCTGCCACAGGAGCTTATAGCTCAGGATCCTCTCATGCAGAGAGAAAACTGCAGACTACTGGTTCTTAATAAAGAAACCGGAGAAGTAGAACATCATATTTTTAAAGAAATAATCAATTACCTTGAGCCCGGGGACTGCCTTGTACTTAACAATACCAAGGTTATCCCTGCAAGGCTCCTTGGAGTTAAAAAGGATACAGGTGCAGCCGTAGAGATTCTCCTTCTTAAAAGAAGAGAAGCAGATGTCTGGGAAACTCTTGTTAAACCTGGTAAAAAACTAAGACCTGGAGCAATTGCTGTTTTTGGTGATGGCATTTTAGAGGCTGAAATCCTGGACGTTGTAGAAGAAGGTAACCGCCTTGTTAAATTCAAATATGACGGTATCTGGGAAGAGGTTCTTGATAAACTTGGTGAAATGCCGCTTCCTCCATATATTACTCATAAACTTCAGGACAGAAATATGTACCAGACAGTTTATGCCAAATATGAAGGGTCAGCTGCAGCACCAACTGCAGGTCTTCATTTTACAACGCAGCTCCTTGATGAAATTCAGAAGAAGGGCATTGATCTTGCATATGTTACCCTCCACGTGGGTCTTGGAACTTTCAGACCAGTAAAGGTTGATAACGTACTTGAGCATCACATGCACACTGAATGGTATCAGGTCACTCAGGAAGCTGCAGATAAAATCAACAAGGCCAAAGATACAGGACACAAAGTAATCTGTGTCGGCACAACGAGCTGTCGTACAATCGAAAGCGCTGCAGATGAGAATGGAAGACTACATGAATGTTCAGACAATACCTCAATATTCATCTACCCGGGCTATAAATTTAAGGTCCTCGACCAGCTTATAACCAATTTCCATCTCCCTGAATCTACCCTTGTAATGCTCGTCTCAGCTCTGGCCGGTAGAGAGCATGTTTTAAGTGCTTATGAAGAAGCCATAAAAGAAAAATACAGATTCTTCAGCTTTGGGGATGCTATGTTTATCAAATAATTTTGTGTTTAAATCAAAACCGATTTTCGCTTATAATAATTGAAGTGAAAGTCGGTTTTTTTGACTTCTTTAATAATAAAAAAACTTTTTTTGCATTTTGGGTTTCCAAAATATGATTTAAGATGTTATTATATATACCGAGCATTTATGAAAATAATGAGGGAAAAAATGAGTTGCATTAAGAAAAAACATTGGGGGATTAACAGAAAAGTTCTTACAAGTGTTATATTATTGACCTTTGTAATCAGCATATTGTCTTGTTTTAGCGGATCTTTAATATTTGATAAGGTTATTCAGAGGCTATATAACGAGCGGGGATACGTTATAGGGGATATTATACTGAATGAAATAGATCATGACAAAATTGCCCAGTATGTTACTACATGGCAGGAAGATGAGTATTATCCTGAGATGAAGGAATATTTAAGATTTATCGAGGATGCTTCCGATGCGGCCTATATTTATATAACGGTTCCTTATGAAGACAGAACAATGCGTTATGTATATGATTCTGTATATGGAATTGGTCTTACAGATCCTATTGCAGCATCTTTTGAAGAAATCTGGAAAGCTTATACAGAGGGTGTGAAGCCTGAAAGCTATCTGGTCAGAAGATCTGAAAAATACGGATTTCTGACATCCAGTTGTCTTCCTATAAAGGATAGTAATGGAAATGTTGTTGCTCTTTTATTTGTTGATACGAATATGGAGGTTATAAATTCAACATTATATAGCTATATTACCCATATGCTTATTATTTCTACTTTCCTTTTGACGGGATTTTGTATTGTTCATTGGTTCTTTATGCATAAGAACCTGATCAGTCCTCTTTTGGCAATCAGAAGAAATGTCAGAGAGTTTGCCAAGAATAACATGGAGATTGATGATAGCATTACTGATATTCATACCAATGATGAGCTGGAAGAACTTGCCGGGGCAGTTAATCAGATGGAGCATGATATTGTCAGCTATGTAGATAATATTAAAGCTATTACAGCAGAAAAAGAGCGTATCGGTGCAGAGCTTAGTGTTGCAGCCAAGATTCAGATTGATATGCTTCCGAGAATATTCCCATTATTTGAAGGAATAAAGGAATTTGATATTTATGCCAGTATGTCGCCTGCCAAGGTGGTTGGAGGAGACTTTTACGATTTCTTTTTGATTGATGATGATCATATAGCTCTGGTAATGGCAGATGTATCAGGTAAAGGAGTTCCCGCTGCATTGTTCATGGTTGTCGCAAAGACTTTGATCAAGAACAGAACACTTATGGGTGGAGAGCTTTCACCGGGAGAAATTCTGACTGATGTTAATCATCAGCTTTGTGAGAGTAATGAAACAGAGTTGTTTGTTACAGTATGGTTTGCAATTCTTGAGATTTCTACCGGAAAGGGTATTGCAGCCAATGCAGGACATGAGCATCCTGCAATCAGGAGAGCAAACGGTGAGTATGAGCTTTCTGTATATAAACATTCCCCTGTTATTGCAGGTATTGATGGAATCCAATATATTGACCATGAATTTGAATTGAAACCGGGAGATGCATTATTCGTATATACAGACGGTGTTACAGAAGCAACCAGTGCAGATGAAAAGCTGTTTGGAACCAAAAGACTTATTGATTCACTTAACAAGAGCTCTGATGCTACTTCAAAGGAACTTCTTAGTAATGTGAAGAAGGATATTGATGAATTTGTCGGTGATGCACCGCAGTTCGATGATATTACAATGATGAGCTTTAGATATCTTGAAAACAAAACGGATTGATGTGTTCGAAAATTACGGGTATCAGAATAATTATAGGTAATAAAATATTGTAAAAAAAACAGGTGACTGAAAATTAAATCAGCCACCTGTATTATTATACTTAAAAATGCAACATAACGCGTAACATCATGAAGCTCTGTAGGATCTGAATACGATTTCGTCCATGTTGGAAACTCTGAGCTTTTCACGTTCACTGTCGCTCATGTCGACCCCGCTAACAAATTCGAACAGTTCTTTTAATTCCTCCTGTGTTTTCCAGCCATTTCTAATAAGACTGATTACTTCGTTAGCAGTGTATTTACGCGTCGTATAATACATATACTATACCCCCTTCTTCCTAGTCATGTATGTTTTAACCAAAGCTATTGTACATTAATATTGAGTGGAGTTGTAGCACTAAAATTAATCAATTATTTTTGTTTTTTTTATAAAGAGGTTAAATTTTGCCTCTTGATTTTATACAAAATTTATGAGGTGTCGATAAAACCTGAAACACAAGATTTTGTGTTTCTAAATTTAAATGTATACAATATATTACGGTTTATAGTTTTTTTATAAACGAAATGATTTAATTACAAAGACCC
>JAILBM010000358.1 GCA_024680925.1 Butyrivibrio sp. | reverse complement strand
CTTCTGCAGGCATAGATATCACCTGTAGGTAGGATTGTCATATGACAGTTTGCACAGTTGCAACCGCCGTATATCAGGTTAGGATCTGCATTTTCAGGAATCTTAAACTCTCCGATCTCATATTCATAGAGCGTCCAGAGATGATCTTTTTTGTTAAAATAGGTTTCGCACCCTTCTGCCTTGTATTCTTTAAACTTCTTATCACAGGCAGCAAGTAGTTCTCTGTATTCCATAGCCGTCATAGAGGCATCAAGATCTCCACCGCTTGGAACATATCTGGCAAAGGCAAACACATTCGCTCCCGCAGCCACAACAGCATCAATAATTCCCGGTACTTCCATTCGGTTTGTCTTGGAGACAGTCGTCATTATTACACTTCTGATCCCTGCTCTGTTGATGCAGCCTATTTTCTCAAGTGTACATTCGTAGGATCCAGGTTTTCTAAACCAATCATGGGTTTCTTTTAGCCCGTCGATTGAAAGCTGATACTTCTCGCATCCGTACCATTTGAGCTCCCTGCATACCCGATCATTTAAATGAAACGGATTTCCGAGAATTGTGAACTTGATGTCGTGATCCTTCATAAGCTGAAGAAGTCTCCAAAAATCAGGATGCAGGATAGGATCACCGCCTGTTATATAAAAGTAAGGTGTTCTTCCATATACTTCACAAAAATCCAGACAGTTATAAAATGTATCCTCCATTTGTTTCCAACTCATAGAAAAGAGACAGTTATGCTCTCCGCCTGAATATATATAGCAGTGTTTACATCTCTGATCACATTCATCTGTAATATGCCACTGGAATGAAAAATATGGTTTCATTTCCCTTACCTCCGATTAAATTTCTATATGAACGGCTGTTGCCGGTTATCTACTGATTGACCTCCGGCAATATGCCGGAGGTCTGGATGATCTGTATTGGGTTTATTACTTGTTGTCTCCTGCTCCGCAAGCACTTCCGCAAGCTGCGGGCTTTTCTTCGGTCTTTTTATCACCTGCTCCACATGCAGCAGTTGCAACCTGTGCTTCGTTGTTAACCCATCCATTAAGATTTGATAATGCCATTTTTAATTCCTCCTTTGAATTAAGTGTTTTTAAAAAGCGTTATTGCTTTCTGTGATTTCAATATAACCCAAGTCTAAAAGTCATAAAAGTACGCACTTTTTTATTACATAGTTACCTTTTTGTAACTAATAGACAGGCATTTTTTGAAATGTTATATTGAATTTAAATCAAAGTGTGTTACGATTCAGTGGTCTGGAAGGCCACTGAATTGTAACTATATCTGATAAAGAAAGGAGTTTTATGAAAACAAAAGACGAATTACCTGAGTGCCCTGTTGCAACCACAGTCAGTCTTATAGGAAGCAAATGGAAGTTACTGATAATGAGGAACCTTCTTGCAAGACCCTGGCGTTTTAATGAGCTGAAGAAAAGTCTTGAAGGCATAAGCCAGAAGGTTTTGACAGATTCTTTACGATCAATGGAAGAAGATGGGATCATAACAAGAACTGTTTATCCTGAAGTTCCTCCTAAAGTTGAATATGCCCTTTCTGACCTCGGCGAGTCAATGCGTCCGATAATCAGTTCTATGGAGTCCTGGGGAAAGGACTATAAAAAATCATTAAAATAAAAAAGGCCGGAGTAATTCCGGTCTTTTTTTATAAAAAATGTCCTAACACAGCATAGCTTCAAGTCCCATTAGTGAGACTTAAAGTTAGCTATAATCTATAGCTTTTCAGATTTTTTCATATGCAAATCTTGGATAATTATCTTCAATTACGTGTATAATGCCACATTTTATAAAACCAAGCTTTTCTAAAATGTTCTGCATAACCTTGTTATCTGTATGTGTATCAACTCGTAAATGCCCACACTGCTCAAATGCCCAATCCAGGCAATAACGTCCTATGCCTTTTTCGGACCCGTCTGAAGCAAGCCTGTGAACAACCCCATATGACGGCTCTTCAATCCATTCCCCTTCTTCAATCTTACGGTACGTTGGTTCAATGTCCTTGCCTTGAATAAAATAAAAAGTCCCTATTACTTTATTCTCTTCATTTAAGCACACGTAACTGTTACCCTCTTTGATATCATCGTGAATCAAAGTCTCCGGCGGCCAATTAGTTGGTCCCCACTGATTTGGATTACCTGTTTTTGCCATAAAATCCCGTGCATAGCTATATATTTTCATAACACGATCAAAATCTTCTTCGGTTGTTTTTCTGATTCTCATAGCGCTTCTTTTTCTGTATATGTAACTATAGAGTTAAAATCATTTGGACATGAGGTATCCCATCTTCAAGAAATTCATCCGAACAAACCTTGAAACCTTCACGTTCATAATAGCCGACAGCATAACATTGTGCTTCTATGTAGATATATTTTGGTTTCATCTTGATCCGGATCTGCTCAATCCCCTCTGTTAGCAATTTCCCTCCAAGTCCGGTTCCGTGCTTTAATGTAAGCACTCTGCCGACTTGAACTGTATCTCCGTCTTTTTTAAATGCACGAAGATATGCTATTACTTTTTCTGATTCCTCGTAAAAGATATGCAGGCTCTCATAATCTTTATCGTCAAGGTCCTGGTAAACACAATTCTGCTCAACAACAAAAATTTCTGCTCTTACCTTTAACAATTCATATAATTCTGTAGTAGTAAGCTCTTTAAAATACTTTGATTTTATTTCCATCTTCAAACCATTGAATACGATGACCGGTATCTATACTTCTCAATCAGGCCAATAATGACTGGATCTTTTCTATAATAGCACAAATAGTATAAAAATAACGTTCTCGTCATTGCAATATTTTCAAACCGGACCTACAACTATTTGGCAACTTAGATCAACCCATAAGAACCATCATTGTCTCGGAGTATTTGGTCTGTTATTATTTCACGCTCAACAATATATAGATAGAATGATATAATAATAGTTTAGAAGACTAACTAAAAGTGACATAAAGCCAATTAGTAAAGTGTTAAAATAATGGGGGATACCCCAAGGTCACTAATCCACAGTACAGAATTACCATTTTCGAAGAACAAGCGGAATATTTTTTCTTTCTGCACAATCACGGAGCTGTTTCTCAATGTAATGCGTCTTTTCAATTATAGGAAAGTCTGTTGTCTTTTGATCTGCATCTTGTATTATTGTTGACAGATCATCCACTTCCATCATATTTACAGCAAGACAGAAGAACACGTCTTTACTTCCATCATCGTAATCTTCCAATAAATGGTTTAATATCTTTTTCTTTTTGTGTTGCTCTTCAAGATATGCTTCAATCCCGATCTCTTTAGCTTTTGCCAGGTCTTTTTTCTGGTTTCTGTGTGAAATCAGTGAGTCATGGGCATCAATGCCGTCATATTTTTTACAAGGATATTCATTACATTGATAACAATAGTCCACATTGCCATGTCTTACACTGCAAGGTGCTAATGGGCAGGAAATGTAACAGGTACTTCCATTAAAGCACCCACTGCAACCTCCCCTTATCTGCATCGGACAGAGCCCGCAATTAAGTCCACAAAGCGAAAACAGGCCATCTTTTCTGTTAAATTCACTTTTCATCACAATGTCCTCTTGTTTCTTCTGATAGCTGCCATTGCGTCCATATCGCCAAGCTCTATTTCTTTCTTAAGTGAAGCAATTATCTTATCTTTGCGATTAAGGAAATCCGGACCTGAAAGATTGCACCCGGATACGGTGTGATGAGTTATAAATTCACAGTCGCAAGTTAGATTTTCAATAAATAATAGCAGTTCCTCAAGCATTTCCTTTTCGGATAATGGAGTAAATTTCCCTTTTTCTGCATCATCTAAAAGCGGAGTCCCCGGGAATAATACCAGTCCACCGGTTCCAACCAGCATCGGATCACACCTGCTGAAAATTTTAGCAGAATTTATCGCGTGTTCTTTGCTTCCCTCTTTTCCGGCTACGCCATTAAGAAATGACATCCAGAAATCTATTCCTGCCGCATTCAGTTTAGCACACTGTTCAATGATATCCTCTAAATGATAACCTTTATTAACACGCTCAAGTGTACGGTCATCCCCGCTTTCAACACCAAGAGATATTTCCCTAAGCCCAAGATCCTTTAATTTCCGTAATTCTTCAACTGTTTTGTTTTTTATATCGGTTACTCTGGTTGCTGCATAGATATATTCCATATCAGGAAGATATTTATTGATCATTTCAAGGATCGGTGCAAGCTTGTCATAAGTCATACAGAGAGGATTTGCCGAAAGAAGCTGTATGGTTTTTGCATCAGGTGTAATCTCTGAAAGCTCCTGAAGATCCTGTTCAATCCACTCCATTGGCTGAAGCTTAAAGTCAACGTCTCTGTACATTGTGCAGAACTTACAGTCATTATGTGTACATCCCTGTGTTATCTGTAAAAGCGGAAACGTCGGCCAATAAGGGTTTCTGTATACTGTATCTGTAAAATGCATTTATCATTACCTCCCCGTTTTAAAGTTCGTAAACAAAATCTTCAATGGGTTTTCTATTATAGTGCCAGCCATTTGCCTTTGCATTTTCATTAGGATATCCAAGTCCCAGCATCATGACTGGTATCATATGATCCGGAAGTCCATATGTATCAACTACTGTTTTAGAATCGAAACCCCTGATCCATATAGAATGGACTCCCAGTTCTTCTGCTTCATACATCATTGTAGTTGCTGCTATACTGGCATCCTGTTCTCCGGAATTATAATTCTGATAATATCTGTCTCCGGGATTTGTCCATACTTCTCTTGCGTCATAGCAGATCAGAATCATCAGAGGAACATTGTAATGAAAATGTGTAACTGTCTTTAATTTATCAAGTCCTTCTTTGCTCCTTATCAAATAAAACTTCTGTGGTTGATAGTTGCAAGCTGTTGGCACAATTCGGCCAGCTTCCAGGATTTTGTCCAATTTTTCCTGTTCAACAGGTCTGCTATCAAAAAATCTTTCCGAGTACCTGTTTTTTGCTAATTCCATAAAGTCCATGATCAATAAACCTCCTGAATCTCTAAATTTGTGATCGGTTCTTGTCTGTAAATCTAAAATAACTTTCCCTCTTGATTATTTCTATAAACAAAATTACAATTATGTATATTTTTATTACATTTATTAAATTATGTAAGAGTTTTGAGGGGGATTTATGGCCGAAAGAACTAAACTATGGATTGCGGGAACAATTAAAAAGCTCATGGTGAATAAGCCCTTAGATAAAATAAGGGTTACCGAAATATGCAGGGA
>JAILBM010000331.1 GCA_024680925.1 Butyrivibrio sp. | reverse complement strand
ATTCCGCTCTATGTCAAGACATGCAGTAACATCACCCGATGATGTTATGCTGGCTACAGTTATGCCTGCCATACATGTAAAATACCAGTCTCTTACTTCGCCTTCATATTCCGGACCAAGATAATGGCTGCATCCGTACGTCACAGGCATGTTTTCAGCTCTTTTACTCTTGATATAGTCCATTAGTGTTTTATGATCTTCTGAGGTCAAAAGCATTTCAGGTTTATCGGCAGCTCTTCCAATTGGCTCAACGCCCATGATTCTCCAACTGTCTATATCGAGATCACACATAATCTTATAAATGGCATCAAGTTCTTCCATATTTTTATGGTTGAAAACTGTTGTCACTTGGATGTCTTTTAGGAAATTTGCATCTATAAGATTCTGTATGCCTGTAATTGCAAGGTCATATGCACCTTTTTTACCTCGAAATCTGTCATGAGTATCTCTAATTCCGTCGATACTAATTGATATCGTAGACATACCGCATCTTTTTAGCATTTGCGCAACTTCAGGTGTTATAAGAATGCCGTTTGAAGTCATTCCCCATTTAAAACCCAGATTATGAGCATGGCTCATTACTTCCTCAAAATGCGGATATAATAGCGGTTCTCCGCCGGTGATATTTATTTGCGGAATTTTGCCCGGAAAATCTTCCTTTAGCTCGTCAAGCACTTTTATCCATTCATGCGCATCCATTTCATTTGCTGTAATATCACCGCATCTTGATCCGCAATGCCAACAGTGTTCGTTACATCTAAGGGTCAGTTCAAAAAAGAGCTGCCTCAGGATAGGCTTATCAAGGAGCTTCCTATGCACCTCGGCCTGCAACTGAAGATGTTTTTGTTTTAAAGATTCATCACTCATTGGGATCCTCTTCGGAGATTTCAGCATCAGATCCATCTGCTGTGTTTTCCTTTGAAGTATTTATTTCATCGTGTTTGTCTGCGGCTGTCTCATCTACCGGCGGCCCATAGCCACATGCTGCTGTAGACAGAAACAGTGCTGCCATACCTGCGGTTGTGGCAACTACCAGCTTTTTATTAAAGGGTTTCATGTTATCTCCTCCCGGGTGTAAATTATGATAATTTACAGTATTAAATTTCATTGGGACTTTCATTTTGTAATTGAATTAAAAAAACAATGTAAATATATCGCCCTATCAGTCATGAAATAGTTCAATAATTATACTTTATATTAAGTAATAATAATAGTAAGTAGATCTGTTTTTTGCCATAATAGTTTCTGCTTTTGAAAGTTCTTTCAACATGTTTACATTCGGTATAGAAGGTGCAGATCAGAGCTTGATGTAGCAGGTTATCAGGATGTACTTGCAGAAGTAAAGAGTCAGTATGATGCATGGAAAGCTTCGAATATCTTAACTATTATGAACTAAGAGAATATAGCAGATGACTATTGATTTTAATTATTTTCGTATGTCGAGGTCACTTTAATTCCGGTCATATCTTCTATTTTTTCTGTTTTTATAATCGGTTCATTCCCCATATTATACTTTTCCCCATCGTAAAAATAATAAAAATTGTTGTTGGTTCTGGAATAATTTGAATTACTCTCATCTTGGGAACTTCGAGGATCTGCCTCCAAAATACACTGATCGTAGCCAAATTCATATTTTTTTGCATCAATCCCTGTAAAAGAATAATGATACCAGTTTCCCTCAACCGGGAATCCCTGCCTTACCAGAACTTTATAAAAAGAGGAATATGAAAGATTTCCACCCGAATCTGCATATATTTCCTCTGTTTCTTTTGTCACTTCGCCATCAATTACAGCATAATAATATGTTTTCGATTGAAATCCGTTAACATTATTTCTCTCTTTATAAGAGTATTCAGAACAAATATCTTCCAGTCCGTTTTCAATTGCCCAAAGAAGATAATATTTTTCCATACTTTTTCTATTGTCATCGGAGTTAAAAAATGCAATATTATCTTCATTTACAGTTGCCAAATGTGTATTTTCAAATAGTGCCTGATAAATAAGCTCTTTGGGAACATCGGAAGTATAGTATTCATTGACAGTTATACCGTTATTCCTTTTGGTATCGG
>JAILBM010000327.1 GCA_024680925.1 Butyrivibrio sp. | reverse complement strand
TATTTAACACACAAAAAAACGGATATTTTTAACTAAAAAATATCCGCTTTTTGATACATTTTAACTATAAAAGTTCCCGATTTTATGGGCTTTTTATCATTATTTTATAAAGTTTTTCGTAAGTCAAAGTTTCCACAAAATTCATGCAATGTTTTTGGGTAAAATAATTTTCAGTTCAAACCAGTTTTTGTTCAGCTCGTACTCCACATTTCCCTTATATTTATCCACTGTATATTTAATACTTTTAATTCCATAGCCGTGGTTTCTCTTATCTGTCTTGGTAGTTAAAAGATTTCCGTCTTTAATATTCAGCTCCTGCTCACAATAATTACTGATCTGAATAAGTACAAAATTCTTTTGTGAAGTTACCGTAAGATGAATAAGTCTTTTTTCCGGATCCTCTATAAGAGATACGCTTTCAATGGCATTATCCAGAGCATTTCCAAAGATTGTACAAATATCCGTTACATGCATAAAATCAATAAGCTGTCCCTCTGCAACGCAGGTAACCTTTATATTATGCGGTCTGCAGCTAAGCATCTTACCGGATAAAATAGTATCCAGAACGTGGTTACCTGTCTGAAGCTCTGGCTTATAGGTTTCAAGCTCCTGCTCCATGGCACTTATCCACTTTTCTCTGTCCGCTTCATTTTTTTCTCCACGAAGACCTGCAATCTGATGTTTAAGATCATGGTATTTGATATTGATCATTTCAAAAGAAGACTGGTAACTTCTGTACTTATCATATTGTTCTTTAAGCATGGAATTGATGCTTGTAAGTTCCTTTTGAGCATTCATCTCACTGATTCTGCTCTTATAGGCATAAATAACAATAACTCCCGCAAAGTCCACCAATGTTCTTATATAGAAGATATCCGATCTTAAGGTACTGCTAAAGGGGGTATTTTCCGAAATAAAGCTTAGATTACTAAGGCCAAATACTGCTACTGATATCATTACCACAGCCAGCGCTTCGTTACGATTTATGTCAAAAAACTCGGCACTGTCCGCCCAGGATCTCTCCATACTAAATACAAGAGTATATATGACAAAAAAAGTGATCAAAAGTGTTATAACCTGCAGGTAGGTACTCTGATTAAAGGTTTTTATAAAGCAGGCCAGCTGCCATTCAAAGGAGGCCGCAAACTCAGCCAATAGAAAGGCACTTACAAGATAGTATATAAGATTAAGCCTTGTAGCATCGCACACTATATACAAAAACAGCCACATATTAAACACGGCAAAGGCCATGCAGGGAATCCAGAATATTTCCGGAACATCCCTGGTAAAAACAAGAAATACACTCTGTATAACAAAAAATACAGCTGACGCAAGAGCAAACTGCCATCCTTCGATTTTCCTCTTAAGTGCACCGCAGTACACCATGCAGGCAATCCACTCTGCCAAAGCTGTATATATTCTTGGTATATCCTGATAAATAGTCATTGTAACAACCTTTCACAATTAAATTTTTAATCCCCAACACATTACCAGGCCCAACAAATCATTTACTTATATATTTTGTAATCGCAGTCATAAATTCAGGTTTCCTTGCTCTGCTGATAAGAAGCTTTGCGCCGCCAACAACACAGCACCCATCCTCTACACCGTCAACATACTTCAGATTCACAAGATAACCTTTGTTTATCCTGAAAAAGCCATGTGGCAAAAGTTCTTCCTCATAGTCCTTCATTTTAGCTCTGGAACTAAAGGTTCCTTCTTCTGTATGAAAAACTAGGTTGTGACCTTCGCTTTCTATATAGAAGATAGTCTCACTGCTGATCCTCTTAAGCCCTGCCGAGACATTTACACTCATCTCATATCCCGAACGCTTATCAAGCCTTGAAACAGCTCTGTCCAGCTTCTGTGAAAAAGCAAAGTAGCTTACGGGCTTTAAAATATAATCCAGAGCATCCACTTCATATCCACGAATAGCATAGTCTATCATATTTGTTATAAACATGATAAGAACCTTGCTGTCCAGTTTGCGTATTTCCTCTGCAGCAGACATTCCATCCATGAACTTCATCTGAATATCCATAAGGATAATATCAAACTGACAATGATAGGAAGCGATTATATCATCTCCATCCCTGTATTCAGTTATATGAAACAAGTTTCCACTTTCAGTCTGATATTGTTCAATGAACTTTTTTAACTGAGAAGCATATGAATCTTCGTCATCAACAATTGCAATCTCAATCATGTCCTAATCTCTCTGCATTTCTATCTTATCCAACCTTCAGCACATCGATTATCTCATCATAATCCATTGCCGCTTCAGGAAATTTTACACTTACGCAGTAGTTATGGCACATATCGTCACGCATCCTAAGGTGAGTACGGACTCCTGCCTTTTCCATAACATACTTATATCTCTCAGCCTTTGCAAAATACACTTCGTCCTGTCCAAAAAACAGAAAGCTTTCGGGAAATCCCTCGTAATTGCCGCTGTAATCCCCAAGCATGTACCCCGGCACATCAGGATTATTATGATACAACAGCTCTCTAACCGCTTTCATGCTTTTGGTATTTACCACAATATCCTTATCATTAAGCCTCTTCATCTGATTATATTCATTTTCATCAGCAGGGAGCCCCTCCGGAGATATTCCTATATATAATCCCGGCATTGGCAGAGACTCTTCTATATCGTTGTTAAATAAAAGCATACTCATTCCAAGACTTGCTCCGGAAGCAAAGCCGTATATAGCAATCTTAGACGGCTCATACTCCTCCAGCATCATCCTGTACATTTCAAATACCACCTGCACCGAAGTCAGTATACTGTGGGTAGAACATAAGGGATAATAAGCAAAAAACACATCTCTTCCCGTTTCCCTGCACATGTCACAGGCATATTTAAAATACTTTTTGGAAGGTGGCATCAGCATGCCTCCTCCGTACAAATACAGTACCGCACTTCTGCTTACCTTTTTTGCATTCTGTATCTTTATGCAATGGTACTTTCCTATAATCTTATTATCAAAAAATTTAAACTCTTCATTATTCTCAGGCAATACAAACTTGTATTTTCTTGCTGTCTGAGCTGCAATAGACTTTGCAACAAGCTGATCCGTCGGAAGGCTGTACTCCTTTTTTACCTTTGAAGCACGAACCCTTGCCTTGTACATCCTGTATTCAAAGCTCATTTCTCTTCCCCCTCTTGAGAAATAATTTTAAACAGAATAAAATGCCCCACACATCATGTCTTTCCTAAATACTCTGCATCTTTTCCTTATATTTTATCATAGCCTCCCTCTTCCATAAAGAAAAAAAGCATATTCTCAAAAGTCAAATTATCCTTAAAACCTTTGGAATATGCTCTATGATAGCATTTGGGCACCGGCTGTTTTATTTTAAAATATTGATCTTCCATTCCTTTTTGGCCTTATCCTGATTAAAGGCAACTGCTCCTATCTTCATTCGGTAAACGGGAGCTTCCAGATGGAAAAATCTGACTTCATTAACAATATAATTTCTGATGGTAAGCTCAAGTCTTTTGAAGTTTTCCTCATCCATGGGGATAACATAATCGTGATTTTTGTGATTAGTCTCAACAACCACAAAACCGTAATTATTATATCTTACTCCATAAAACTCACAAATCTCTAAATGCGGGCTTGCTGCATCAGTTCCGTTAAATACAGTCATCTCAATATACATATCTCCACCTCTTTCCAAAAAGAAATACCGAATACCGACTGTTTGACGATAAGTTGTTTACTATTTAACATTATAATCTAAAATAGCGTCCTTGCCAAACCTCATGACTATTAAATATTTATTATATAAATATAACCAAACAGGCTATTTTACTTTATTTTTCAGAGTGAGAATACAATTTAAAATAAACAAAGTCAAAAGTTCCCTCCCCTTCATATATAAAATACAAAGGTGCCTTTTTATGATCAAACTCTGTATCCCTGTTTATACTACCTTCAAATATCTGAAGATTTCTACTGTCCACATTTATATTGATTCTGCAAAACTCCAAAGCTCCGCTTTCGTCTGCTGCCACCCTGAGCACCCCCTGAGCCTTTCCACGAAGCTTAACAGCAATCTTTTGGGTTTTTTCAAGGTCAAAATATTTATACCCTGCAAGTGCTCCGTCACACATATTGGCAATATACTGTACCGGAGGCTTTCTATCCTCATCTTCCTTGTCTGGATCGTAGTCAGGACCTGACTGAGTCAAAAACGGCACATCGTCATAGCCTCTTTTTATCATAGTAAGGAACTTTGTTCCCAAAGCTCCGTATAAGTTACAGCAAATAGAAGCAGGATACACACCACTTCCTTCAAGAGGTCCGTTATTTAAACCGCAGGAAGTCATCTCAGCCTGATAAAACTTTTCATTTTCAAAGCGGATTTCTTCGGCGCAGGCCTGCCTTGAGCTCTGTTTTCTGTTGGTATGTCTGTGGTAAAAAACATAATATCTGCCATCAATTTCTATAAGACTGCCATGAGTATTACCTGTATCATTTCTGGCATGGTTAGTATCGTGGATTCCGTCAACACCTATATCTCCGTTACTTACAAGGACTCCGCCAAAAACAAAGTCCTTATAAGGACTCTTACTGTATGCATAGCAAAGCTCATGACTTTGAAGTGAGCTGTAAATATAGTAATAAGTATCTCCAAATTTTCTCATAGAGCTGGCTTCAAGGAACTCATGTCCTTCATAACCGCTTCCCTCAGCATTGGGTTCTCCTGCTACACCAATATGCCTTGGTCCATGAATAACAGTCAGCATGTCATTGGGATTAAGCTCAAAGCACATAGGTCCTGTCAGGGTAGGCTTATGTCCAGCGAGAATAATAGGGTTATCCTTAAGACCAAATCCAACGTACAGATACAGCTTTCCGTCATCATCCATAAATACTCCCGGATCAAACATAAAAGGCTCATTCTTTTTGCCGATAGGCACGAAATCACTGTATCTCACATATCCGTAAAACTCATATTTACCTGCAGGCTCATTGCAAACCGCCACAGAGATCATCCCGGTTCCGCCTATGAAATAATAAAGATAAAATCTTCCGTCCGGTCCCTGAACCATATCAGGAGCCGCCATACCGTTTATGGCTCTTACAGGCTTTGCCTCGGGATCCTGATCCTTACGAAAAATAGTTCCCTCAAAACGCCAGTTTCCAAGGTCATTAACCGGTGCAGAATAACAAATATAATCTCCCATGCAAAAGCTAAGCCCGTTGAAAATATCATGGGATCCGTATATATACACCCTGTCTCCTACAATATGAGGCTCTGCATCGGGAATATATTCATATCCCGGTAAATAGGGGTTAAATGCCTGCTTTTTACTCATGTTTTCCTCCAGTCATTATATGTTCAAAACTCTTATTCCATCACTTAGAGCTTACCGAAATAAATTCATTAATCTTTGATAGCTGTTCATTAGAATAGCATCTGTCATCCGCATGTTTTGCATGTGGGATTTTTTCAAGATGAATATCCGTGACACCAAGCTGC
>JAILBM010000320.1 GCA_024680925.1 Butyrivibrio sp. | reverse complement strand
GCTTATAAGCTTTGCTGCATCTGTATAGGAAAAGAATCCATCAAGTATATTACTGTCATAGGCATATTGAGTAATTCCGTTGAGGTATACCTTATCGCCCAAAGCATTTGTATTATCGATAAGATTTGCGAGATCTTTTTTACTTCCAAGAGCTGCAATAGTTTTGACTTTGGAGAGAACCTTTTGTTTTACGCCTCCGTTACACCAGCCGCTAAGCTTAACCTGCATATTGGAAACACCATTTGTATTAAGCTCGTCTATTATTTGAGCCGCCTCTTCATAGCTTGTAAGCTTTAATGGTCTTGATACCGGAACTCCGGCTATCTGCTTAACTTTATCAATGGCTCCTACTATTTCAATTGCTACAGGAGTACTGGTATCACTTACAAGATCAAGGTATCCTGCATATTCATTTTGAAGATAACTGCTGTAGGTCTTTGCCATATCCACATAACTGCCTGAGTTAACAAAGGTATATCTTTGAACAAGACTTTCATCAGGAAGCTCTGTCATATATTCGTAAATCTCACTGTTTGCTATATCACCTACATCGTATTTTTCTCTCTGGCAGATGTTATATTTGGCATTTACAAAGTTATAACTATGATTCTTGCCGGCTACATCAGCCTGTATAGCTGCATAGCTTCTTCCATCTTCAAGAATGCAGATAAAAGAGTCATCGCCCTCTGAAATACCATATACTCCGTAATATGCTCTTGTATTATGCACCACGGCATCTCTGCTAAGGCACATATCCCATCCGTATACATTTGTGTAATAGCTACTCTGAGAGATCTTGCCGTTATTGAAATTTATAAGTGCTCCGCCACCTTCCGGTACCAGCATAAATCCCTCATCTTCGCTACCACCTGCTCCAAAATAAGGAAGAGGTGTAATAGTATAAATAGGTGTCTCAGGATCAAAAGCAAGATCGCTGAAAGGAACCTCTACCACAAGATCTTTTCCTTCAAGCCTGTATATCACACTTACATTGAATATAGGATTATCAGATGTACTACTTGATAAATCCAGTTCCTTATCTGCAAGATAATCATCGTAGGTATAACCGGCTTCAGCAAACTTATCCTGAATGGTCTTACGGACATTTTCCTTTGTAGTTGTTCTGAGAACATATATAATACTGTTTTCAAGTACCGGATAATTAGCTAACAGCTCATCCTTATCATCCTTAGGAGTAAGCTTGTTAATATCATATTTTTTGTAATACTGTTTTATTAGTTCAGCATCCTTTGAATCCATTTTGGAAAGATAGCCCTCAAATTCTTCTGCAGTTATAACAGGAGGAATTGTAAACTCTTTTTCCACACTTCCAAGAGAGTAATTAACTCGAATTTCATTCTCTCCGGGAATGATTTCGTATATTCCGTTTTGAGCACTAAAGGAATAAGAATTATATGTTGTTTCCAAACCCTGGGTTATTGAGTAGGACATAACAAGCGTTGACTGAAGAAGTGCCTTTTGATCTTCCAGGGCTAATGTATCTTCAAGTACATTTTGTGGATTTGAATACCACACCTTTCCACTATCATTTACTTCAATGGAAAACTCTGTTGTAGCAGGATCCATCGTCATCGTAAGATCGCCGTTATCTATAACAACCGGTTCCTCTGCGCCATCAAAGGCATAGGGAGGAATAACTTCTTTCTCATCTACAGGTGCCTTTGTATTTACTACATACAAGGTAACCCCAAGAATAAGTGCCACTATGATAAGTGAAGGAATCAGTTTCACAAGTCCTTTAATTAGTTTTTGTTTTAACTCTTTTTTCAAGTTCGTCACCTCTCGCCATTCCTACATTCGGAACATAAATTCTTTTGCCAGAGAGATAAAATATGCAACTCCCTGTGAAATCATGCTGAAGAAAATCATAAGAATGAAGATCATAACCAGCATTGCAAACAGTGTAGCTACTGTGAAAATAAGATTCTTTCCGGCAGAATATTCATGGATTTGCCCCATGGCTGCAATTACTAAAATTGCACAATAAACAAGTGATAATGCGCTAAGTGTTACGTAAAATTCCCCTTCCTGACTGGTTACAAAATTACTGAAAACCATCAGTGGAAACTGAACCAGCACGTATGGGGTAAATGCATAACAGGTTGCCATATAAACCTGCCCCAGTTTGCCTTTGCCATCAAATAAGGTTGTAAGTCCCCAGTTTCCAACTACCCAAAGTGACAAAGGAAAAAGTATACTTGCCAGATACAGGAATATATTCAAATCTTCCCAATATACATCCATGAATAAAAAGCTTGTGTACCTGAGTTTTAATATTCTTATTAAAAGTGTGAGAAACAAAATAGTATTTGCAGCAGCCATTGTTCCCCGCTTTTCATGTGTCAGATCCCAAAATCCATCCAGGGGATGTGTGACGCAGTACAAAGCAAATTTCAAGGAGTTTATATATTTTTCTCTTGGACTTAAATTCTCTTTTGGTTTTGCTATCATTGCCTCACCCTTTTCTGTTTAATGTAAAAATATCTGCAGTATCTATTTCATGTCTAAGACTCTTAATTCTTCCGATTGACAAAGGTATCAGGAACAGCGCCAGTATTATAACAACGATCCAAACTATGTGGCTTTCAACCCATTCCTTTCGATACTGCTTATATGCTTTGGAATAGTTCTCTCTATCATGTTTAAGTTCGAAATATTTCATGGCATTTTTATAATCTTCCTGTCTAAGAAGCGCCCTTCCAAGACCTATATATGCCAGGTCGTAATTACCGTTTTGATCCATAACTTCCTGCCAATATGCTCCCGAAGCTTCATAATTACCCTTGTCAAACTCTTCTATTGCACTATAAACAAGATTTCCAAAATCAGTAGGTACAAAAGCTGTTATAGAGCAATCAAGACTATCCAGAACATAAAGCTCATGTCCTATATGCTCAATGGCTGATGGTCTTCGGAAATATCCATCCATATTACCGTTTCCGCCAAAAGCAAATACCATACGTCCCTGGTCATCATATCCAAAGAGTCTTCCTCTGTTTTTGTCAAGACACACATAAATGTCATTATCCATAACAGTTACATCAGTAAATATTGAAGGGCCCTCATAGCCTCCTCCGGAGCCTATATACAGATCTCCGTAAACATCCCAGTTGCCATTTTGTACAAGAATGTTATTACCCATAAGATTAAGCTTTCTTATGGCATCTCCTTCAACAGAATTTCCTTCTGTAGAAGCAACAGATGCTGTGGCATATATAAAACCTTCGTAATCAATATAGATATTCTCATATTCTGTTGGAACAAAGGACTCCATCTTTGCTCTCTGTTCCTGGGATGCAAGCTTTTTCCATATGTAATCAGTCCAGTTAAAGGTTACAGGTGTCGCACCTACAAAGCCTGAAAATATACCGTCATTTTCATATTTAACAAGACCTTTATTAATACCTGTGGCTATACAATAAACTCTCTCTGCTGTGTCTATTACCAGCTTATCCGGCTGAAATACCAATGCCGGATCAAGTGTATTATCTGTTGGCTTGGTAAATTCCATTACATATTCGAGCTTGTCATTAAGCTTTACTATTCTTGCATTACCCTGATCTGCCACAAAGATATTTCCATCCTCTGAAATCGCTATGTCAGTGGGATTATTAAAGGTTTCAGGACCGGATCCTCCTTTAAATGAATCAATAATATCCCTTACCTCAAGCTTCTGTGGGGCAACTCTTTCAACCACGATTATTCTGTTATTTCCGCTATCGCATATATAAATATTGTTTCCGTTAACAAACATGCCCTGTGGATTCTTAAGTCTTACATCCAGACCAAGTTCTGCTGAAGTAAATACCTTACATACCGTATAACTGTCCGGCGATTCCTGAACATCTCCCCAATAGTCGTAATTGTAGCTGTATCCGTATTCACCGCTGTTTGCCAGTGCTATGACAGGATGAAAAAGTGTTGCTACAGCTGCAAGTATAACTATTCCGGTTTTTATAATATTTTTTTTGTTATGCATACTGCTTCAACCTTTCACCTTAATCCTTAAGACCTGAACTAGCCATGGTCTCAAGAATCTGACTTTCTGAGAAAATGAATAT
>JAILBM010000306.1 GCA_024680925.1 Butyrivibrio sp. | reverse complement strand
TTTTCTCCAATCGATATTTTTTCTTTAGCACAACAAATCCCAAATATCACACTTATCATGTATCCCTTGGGAGAGCATATTTCTGGATATTGTAGAAAATGTAAATATACAGATATTATTGTTATTAATTCGGCGATGACTGTCGGCCGACAACGATTTTCTTTGGCTCATGAGTTGTATCACATTTACTTCGACACTACCATGGAGTCATTTATTTGTTCAAATTTTAATAATAAAAAGCTTAATGAGCAAAAGGCTGATTTGTTTGCATCGTTTTTTCTGATGCCACAGAATGCTATTGAAGCCTTTAAGATTTCAAAGCCAGTTCATATAGATGACATTGTAAAGCTAGAGCAATATTATAAAATAAGCCGAAAGGCATTATTATATAGGCTATTAAGCGAGGGCTTAATCACCAATGATGAATTAGATGAGTTTTCCAAGAATGTTAAGCTATCAGCCAAGCTAAGAGGCTATAATGATTCACTATATAACCCTTCACCAGAAAATGAAAAATACTATGTATATGGAAAATACATAGTTGATGCGGAAAGCCTTCTTGAAGAAGATAAAATTTCACAGGGAAAATATGAAGAATACTTATTATCTGCCTTTAGAGATGACATTGTATTTGGACTTTCTGAAGGAGGGGAAATAGTTGACTGACGAGACTTTATTTTTTGATACGGATTGCATTTCTGCTTTTTTGTGGATTGATGATACCAGTATTATTACTAAACTATACAAAGGAAGAATAGCTTTTCCAATGCAGGTCTATAAGGAAATATCAGATTGCCGGGGGCTAGCCGCAGTATTAAAAGAAAGAATTGATATATTAATAAAAAATAATGATGCAATACTGATAGATATGGATATCGATAGCGAAGAATATGCATTATTTTCAGAGATGGCAATTTTCCCACCTAAAGGGCAAAAAGTAATTGGTAAGGGTGAGGCTTCCTGTATAGCACTTGCAAAAAAATATAATGGTATTTTAGCGAGCAATAATTTTAGAGACACGAAAAAATACATAGAAAAATACAAGCTGAAATACACAACAACGGCAGATATCCTGCTTGAAGCATATAGAAAAGAAATGATTACATTTGAAAAAGCAGAAGAAATGTGGAAGGAAATGCTCAGCAAGCGTAGACGTTTGGGTGCAAATTCCTTTGAAGCTTATTTAAAAATGAAAGGAATTTAGATTTCAGCAAAAAAAATGAATAGGAATAGCATTAGGACATCCGCCTTATGAAGGGTGGATGTTTTTTTGCAAAAAAATAACAATTATAACACAATAGTCAGTCAATTTGCCTTGCTTTTTTTTTTTTTTGGATAAAATAAAAATTATTCAGATAAAAGAATTCGGCGGATTATAATAAACGGGTTTAATAAGATTATAAATGGACATCTAAATGCAAAAAGAACTAATGTTTGCCGGGATAATTCTTATTATTGCAAGTGTGCTTTTAGGGGTAATAAGTATTATTGCTTTTATTATTTCCGGTAAAAAATTGAAGTCAGAATTAAATAAGGATTACGGTGATAATGGCTGAACTGATAGCTGGATTATACGAAAAAAATGGGGAGATTGGTTCAGGCGGTGGCGGTGTAGTTTATTTAGGACGCCATATACGTCTTGATAAGGTGGTCGTTCTTAAGGCTGATAAGAGAGTTCTAAAGTCCGATGAGAGAACACTTAGACGAGAGGTTGACCTCCTAAAAGAGCTTTCTCAAACCTATATACCACAGGTTTATGACTTCGTCAGGGAAGATGATGCAGTCTATACTGTCATGGACTATATAGAGGGTGAGAGCCTGGACAAGCTCATAAAAAGAGGTGAGCGTCCCCCACAGGGTAAGGTAATAAAGTGGGCTTGTCAGCTGTTGGAGGCCCTTGATTATTTGCATACAAGACCACCCCACGGAATACTTCACGGAGATATAAAGCCTGCAAATATTATGCTTCGTCCTAACGGCGATATTTGCCTTATAGATTACAACATTGCGTTGGCATTGGGTGAGGATGGTGCAGTAAAGGTAGGATTTAGTAGGGGCTATGCTTCACCGGAGCACTATGGCTATACCTATGTAAGTGAGAGGAGAGCCAAGGGGCATAAAAAACTTAGGGAAAAAGATGAAGACAAAACTCTGTTGCTGACAGACGATGATAAGACTGTGATATTAAAGAGTCCTGTCAGCCGTAGTTCCTTTTCTGGAGGAAGTGGCTCCAGTGGCTCTGGGAGTCAGTCATCAGGGGGAGTGCTGTTGGACGTAAGGTAGGATATATATAGTATAGGCACACCACTCTACCACCTTATATCAGGTATCAAGCCTGCGGAA
>JAILBM010000279.1 GCA_024680925.1 Butyrivibrio sp. | reverse complement strand
AACATTTTTTTGTAAAGAGAAGATTCATGATAATCATTTTATTTACTTATACTGTTTCTACGCTGCTTTGTTTTACTGTCAATTGAATGAATCATATCATCATCCTTTGCTTTTGGCTTTTTCTCTTTTGAATCCGGTTTTTCCATGCCAAACCTGGAGGCAATATCCTGAACCTTTGTTTTAACCTTTTCTTTCTTAGGTTTTAAATCATTTATGGCATAATAGATTACCTCCATACAAATATTGTTTACTAATAAAAATTCCATCTTAAAGAACCAAATTATTTTCTTTGCTCGTTGCAGGATTGGAATTACGTTTCATATTTGGTTGTTCTCTTCTGCCTGTTCGTAATTGTCTTACCTGTTTTTTAGTTTCTTGAAGCTTTTTGGAACCATCCTTTAACATATTCTCAAATTCATCGTCAGTAACTTCATCCTTTCTGCTTTTATCCAGCTGCGACTTGGTAAAAGAAGAAATTTCTTTAAGGGACATATCCTTTGGTGCTTTTATGCTCTTTAACATATTATTTACAATACCTTGTTGTTTTTGTTCCTCTTTTTCAAATCGTTTAATGGATGTTATTGATCTAAAGGTTTTAGAGTTCTGATTCGAACATTTTTCAGCCAATGCACTAATTTTTTCATTTTCATCAAAGCATGCCGTTGTTTTATTACTGATATCGTTTAGCATGGTTTTGACTTTATCGTACTTATAGATCTTTTTATTATCTATACTGCTTGTAAATTTATTAATTGATTTTTCAAGTTCATCAAGTTCTTTACTGCCAACACCGCTATCCTTAAGAGTTTTAATTTCCGTCAGGATATTTTCATATTCCTTTTTTACATTATTTAATTTTTTGTCTGTATCTATAATATTGTTTCTTTTGTTATTAAAATCTTTTGTTATCTGACTCTGTGCCTCTGTCAAAAAAGTTTTTGTTGAAGCAATAATTTTTAGTTTTTCAGGATCTTTACCGGAATAACTATTAGAGGCATTATCCAAATCAATAAGCATATCGTTAAACTCTTTAAGATTTTCTTTCCCGCTCATGTATTCAAGCTTTTGAATACATTTTGTCACATTTTCAAAATCCGACATTTTATCTCCGGTACCTATATTAAGAATATCCCTACTCAGTTTTGAACATTTTTCGGCATATCCTAACATAGTACTTCTCATTTTAGGATTTACCGCTACTTCACTTAAGGAAAAACCTTTATCAGATTTTGATAAAATGTATCTTTCCTTTTTGATATCCATAGAAGGATCGTGAAATTCAAAATTATTCTGCTTATCAATCTTGAGATTTGTATATTTTTGCGGTGCATTTGGCTGAGCATTTTGAGAAATTGTCTGTCTGTTTGCAGGTGCTTGCTGTACTGCCACATTATTATTTACAGTTTTAACCTGCCTGTAATTATTTGAAGTTGATACATTTACGGTTGTATTGCTTTGAGGTGTGGACACATTTATCGACGTAGCATTCTGAGGCATGTTTATTTTTATGCTTGTCATGGTATTGTTATAAGTCCTGGCCTGCTTTATATAAGGATTGGCCTTTATAAGATCATTATTCATATACTTATACATATCATTACAAATACTCACACCAAGCTGATTGATTTCCGAAGCTCCCTCACGTCTTAATTTACCTGCAGGAGTTCGAGGCTGTTTTTTATAAGCGGTTATGTAATTATAACTAATAACAACAGCATTTGAGGCCTTCATATATAGATCATAAGCAGCATATTGTTTATCTGCTGTGGAAACATCCGGGCTATTATTGTATTTGTCAAAACGTTCCTTTGCTTTAATCAATTCCTGCGTTGCAAACCTGAGATTCCAATGCTCCATGGTTTCTTTTCCAGCCTTAGGATCTGCATCCCACCATCCGCCAAAAGCTTTGGATCTCTTGGTGTTGAATTTATCCAAAGCTATAGTTATATCATTTTCTCTGTAGCTAAGATTACTGTAATTGTCTATAATACTCTTTACAGAATCTGATTTTGTTGATTCAAGTCCGCTGATGCCAAGCTCTTTTGCGCTTTTATTATTTATTATTTTCGGATTTTTCGATGCAAGATCCAGACCTGCTTTAAAATCCTCCTTTTGAGCAGCATTTAAACTATCATAAAAATCCTGATAACTCTGCTCTGAATATGTATTGTAAAGTTCAAGCCAGGTTTTTCCGGATTGCTTAAATATATCAGTAGAAACAGCTTCATCAATATTTTTCATATTGTTTTCAATATTATTAAAAATTTCTACATGTATACTAGGTTCAGAGCTTAAAGCTATATGCCCTGCAACGGCTTCCTTTTCAGAAGTATTTTTGGGCAGAGTCTGTCTTACATTCCTGTAATAGCTTCCAAGATTCAGAATGTTCTGGTATTTCCAATGTACAAAATTCTTCACTACCGATTCAGAAGTTTTTAAATTATATGATTTATTTCCGTTTTTATTCACTGATACGGACAAAGGCATATTAGAAGAAATAGATACAATTGTACTGTTTTCTTCATCAGAAAGCATTTCAGGTGCATTTAGCTGAAGGTTAACGGCACCCATCAAAAATCTAAGTTTATTATTCTGGCCTTTAAGATTATTAAAATGGGCTTCCATCCCCAAAGCATTTTCATTATTGTCATTAGAAATATTCTCGTGTCCTATCATGTTTTTTCTCCTATGTGGAACTATTCTATTTATATATATGCATTAAATAAAATAATTCCACATTTTTTAATATTTTAGTTTCCTGAATTTTCAGTAGTTGAGTAAGCTACAGGCCTTTCCTCTGTGCCATCGGAAGCTTTGTTTGTATTTTCTACAGGTTCAAAAGGTTCAAAAGTTTCATAAATTTTCCTTGCACTGGCAGCAGCATCCGTAATATTAGAATTACTTGCCAGCGTAGCAAGAGAAGCCATGTATTCTTCCCAGGTCTGATTCTGGGCTTCAAGATAGGCTTTCAGAAGCTCTGATTCTTTCATGCTTCCTATAACTGCCTTATAAAATTCCTCTTCTACAAGGGCTTTTCTTCTAAGTGAACCTTCAGAAGAAACTTCAAAGGTTACAGGATCTGATTTATTATCTTCTTCCTGATCCGTATTCGTATCAGGTGCAAAATTCTTCTTATTGAATGCTTCGTAGGCCTTCATATAGCCCTCATATGCAGGAAGAGTCATTCTTTCAACCATGACAGCCTCTTCCACACTCTCTGCACCTGAAATTGTCTCAAGACCGATAAGAAGATCCTCCACCATATCTATCTTAGTCTGCTCTTCTACTGTACCTGCACCTTCGCACATAAATTCTACAAGTTGTGCAAAGCTGCTTGCTGCTGTTGTATTGGCATTTGCTGTTTCACCGGTCTGATCGTCTCTAAGAACGTTTCCTGTTTTACCGCTAAATACAGCTTGAATATATTCATGCCAGGTAGTTCCCTTGGAATCCAGGTATTCTTGTAGCTTAGTGCTGCCGGTTGCCAGCTCATACAGCTTCTGATACCAATCTGAAGAACGCATAGCCTTTGCTTTTTCTGATTCTGTGGTAAAACTCTTATTTTCCCAGGATACAAAACTGTCTCTGTAATTACCGTAAGGATTACCGAGATTCTTTATTTGTGTTCCGAAAAACAGTGCTTCAACATCAGCAATGGTCTCGCATTTATCAATACCATCCGTTATTTCCTGCTTCATTTTTTCCTGCACATCTTCAGATACCGTAAGCTGGTTGTCAGTAACAATTCCGCCTTCAACGGTCCTTGCTGTGGTGTAGGAAAATTCCGCAAACTGCTCTACAGCATTGTCTCTCAAAGCCGAAAGGTTTGAGGGATTTATTCGGTAGAGAAGATCTATAAGATATTCTTCCCACACTTCATCTTCCCTGTCTGATTCAACAATAGTTGAATAGGTTCCGTCAGGTGCATACACTTTTTGGGGTTCCAAAGGATTTATTTCAAAGTAATAGTTTTCTATATCCTCAAGAATAAGAGCCCTTATCTGCATTCTGTCAGGCTTATCCTCTTTTGAATCTGTATCGTTAATAATACCCTCTGTATTTAATGCCTCCTCAAGAGGATCCGCTTCCTTTTCCTGACCTCTTTCAAGCTCACTGTACTCTTCCTCATGCTCCTTTGGTGTTTTCATTGTATCCAGAAGGCTTTCCAGATTCTGTGCACCAAGTTTGACTTCAGAAAGAGCTTCATTTTGCTCCCTGGCTTCCTCTTTGTAATTGAGAGTTTCTTTAAATTCTCTGTAAGTATCTGCCGCTTCGGGATTTGAAGCTGCCAGCATGCTGATCATTGAATCTTCGGTAACTATTTCTGCAAGTATATCTTTGAAATCACCCATATCTGTGGTGTACTGCAGTCTTTCCATAAGACCTACCCAATAGGTATCTGTCTTTAATTTTGAGCCCAATTTACTTGCTTTTGTAAGATCAAATATTTCATTAAGTGCCTTTTGCTGGTTTTTTACCCTTTCCCTTAAAGTAAGAAGATATTCCCAGGTACTATCAATAGAAGTAGTTCCTTTTTTTTCAGCCATAACCTTTAGCTGCGATTTGGCTGTTGCTTCATTCTTCTCGAAAAGTAATCTTTCACTCTCAGCTTCTTCTGAATGATCATCTTCAAAAGGTAGAATAACTGTTTTCTGAGATGTAATATTGCCTTCATCATCTTCTTCTATATCCACACGGGTTCTGTGAAGTCTTCTAACATAGTCCACAGCCATCTGATCCAGCTCTTTTTCCAAAGCTGTATCAAGAATTTCATCCTTCTCTTTATTAAATGTATAGTCATATACCTTGGCTCTTGCTATATCCATTGAACCATACATGTAATCTTCAGTATTAAAGCCTATAATCTTATAGTCATCTTTATTACTGTCATAAAAACTCTGATAATAGGAACCCTCCTGCAGATGTAAAACCTCAAAGTCTGTTTTTTCGGTGTTACTCATATCCAAATTATAAAATCTTAGTAATGATAATCCGGAATCGTATGCACTTATCAGTATTTCCTGATTATTGATAGCTGTAAAACTGGATGCCGACTGAATAGTTCCGACACGGCTTGAGTTAAGACTTACAGTTACATCCTTTTGGGTAGCTGTCACACTGTTTTCAGTCTTTTCTTCTGCAATATCGGTACTGTCTATTCGTTCACTTACAGCAGCCTGAGTTGCTGCTTCTGTGTAAGGTGTAAAACCTGAGGAGGAGAGCAGCTTTTCATTTTCAATAAAAATACAATTCCTTTCCCCTGAATAAGTCAGATCCTCGATATTAAAATGATAATAATCCCAGTAAGATGCATTTAAACTAGGAAAATAAAATTTAACTCCCTCACTGGTAATCAGCATAAATACATGGGTTGTATAATTAAAATTCTCAAAAGTATAGGATAATGTGCCTGTGTCAATTGCTGTACCCTTAACTGAATTATCTTCAAACACTTTACCTGTCTGTCTTTCATATCTGATACCGGCTTTATAGTTTGTAACACCATTAACCAGTTTGGCAGTATCATAAAACAGTAAAGCTCCGTCTTGTATGGAAGTATTACTTGATCCTTCAGATGTATCCAGGTCGGCATATTCAATATAAGCTCCCTTTGGAAATACCAACCTGTAGGAAATTGGAAATGTCCCTGCAGGAATAGATAATTCTTCATCTCTTGCTCTCTCTGTTTTACCTGTAGAGGAAACTTCTCCTTTTAACGCATGATAAATTTTTTCTCTATCAAAGCCCTTATTTTCAAGTTCCAGCACAATTTCCGAACGTAGCGCTAATTCTGAACCAAAATATATATATTTATAAAAATAATATGGATTATCATAATTTTCTGCATAGTTGAGCAGTACATTATAAATAGTTTCCCTGTCTGTCAATAAATGGTTTTCGAAAATATCGAGAACACCGCTTACTATAGTAGCTGCTTTTTCTTCATCGGCAACGTAATTACTTACATCTTTTTTTACTTCCATGTCAGAGTTGTATTCATAAGGCTCATAATAAACCTTAGGGCTGTCTGTACTTATACCGTTGAGATTGACTACAGGCATCATTTTCGGGCTCCAATACTGATTACCATAGGTGATGTCATCAGCAAATACATAAACAAAGGCCAAAGCCTGATAATCCATTTGGATTGGTGTAGTTGAGAAACTACTGTTATGCATATTGATATCCGGATTATATGATCCCATTTTAGGAAGAGCCTGAACGAAATCAAAAAAGCTAATTGCCTCTTTTATTCGTCCCTCAAGAGTACTGGCTTTAAAACGTTTAGCTGCCCTTGACATATAGTATTGACATAAATCAAATGCAAAATTAATAGGATCGTCACCCAATTCTTTCTTGTATTCTCTATAATCAAGTTTGGGCCAGCCTGCCATAAACAATTGAGGACCTACTGATTCAGCATAAAACTGTGTAAAGCTATCCTGTGCTTTTACTCCTGAATAATATCCATAATAATCATCTATCAAATCACCTGCTGCACCATTTCTTATGTCATCCATTGTCATTCCGAAAACAGCATTTTCTTCATATAAAGCTTTTTGCCTCTCATAAGAGGTATTTACAGATATGGTGTTTGAAAAGTTTCCGGAAAGATCTATAGTGGTAACACTACATACTCTGTTAAATAAAATAACTGATGACCAGGGACTTTCCCCTGTGTAGATCATTAAGGAAAAAAAGATTTTTCCTGTACCGTCACAAACTGCTGATTTAACAAGATATTTAAGTTCCAGATTTTTGACTTTATTATTACCATTGTCATAGCTTTTATTTGTAGCCTCTGACAACTCCTTCATGGCATCTCCCATTTCTTCGGAAGAGTCCTGACCACTGCTGATATCTGACCTAATAGATGATATATCATCATCATCATCATATTTATTCTTTAAATCCGTTTCAAATTCCTTTACTTTGAAATCCAATAGCCTTCCAAGATCAAGCTCAGATTCGGTACCAAAATCAGAGCCATATATTTTGGCCTTGCCATCCTGATCAAATATAAAATAACTATCTTTGTCATAAATTTTGCAGCCATATAAATGGGATAACATATAGAAGTTGTATTTAGAAGATTTATAGAATTCTATACCTGTATTAGCCTGTCCGTCGCTTTCAGTATTGGCAGTTATATGCTCAAAGCCCTGAGCATCAATGACCTTGTACATTCCGGTATCCGGATTATATCCCATAACAATAGCAGCATCTACTTTAGAAGAAATGCTGTCATCATACTTAGTATAGGGTTCCTTAGATGCTTCATGTTCCTGACCATCATTTAGCGCAGCAATGTCCTCTATGCCAATGTATGCAGGTGCACAATAATAATAAATAAAATAGCCTTCCTTGGTATAATCAAGACAAATAAAATCCTGGAAATTATCCGGATTATTATCGATACCCGGAAGCAGATAAAATGCATCCTGACCACCTATATCGAAACGTGTGGCTTCTCCTGTACCATAACTGTCATAAACTGTAACCTTAGGTGTAACAATAGGTGGCGCCGTAACTATATTCACTTCTCCGTCGCCAAGTATATTATTACATCCTGTTATGCCAAAACTAAGCACCAAAACAAGGACAGAACTGACTATCCTGCCCATAATTTTTGATCCTTTGTGAAATTTCTTTTTTAAATTCTCCCTCATAGTAAACATATTACATAAAATCGTCCATAGACTTGCCGTCTGTATATTTACGGCATTTTATTATTACTCTTCTGTATCTCTCTGATGCAGCCTTTTCATTAATGCCTAATATATCAGCTATTTCTTTAAACGATAATTCTCCTTGAAGCCTTAAAGCAACAATATACCTTTCTTCATCAGTTAAATTTGATAATATTCTCTCTGCTTCTCTGTTAATCTCATAAACTGCCAGCGTATCTTCATCCTCACGGGAAGATTCCGGAATAACATCCGTCGTAACCTCCCTCTGGGTAGAGGCCTTTCTCAGTTGCATTCCTACTGTATGCTGCGCGATGGAACAAAGCCACGTACGAACAGAAGCTATTGAAGGATCAAACCTGTCATAGCTTCTGAATGCATTTGTAAATGTTTCACTTGTTAAATCTTCTGCTGTCTCTTTATGAAGAACCCTCATATAAATAAAATTATATATATATTTAAAGTTTTCCTCATAAACCTGTTCAAACTTCACCATTGGCGTCTCTTCCCCCTCGAGTCTGCCCAGTGCTTAGTTTATTTTCCCGGAACCATTGGCTTGTTATTATTCATGGAATTTGACATATCGCTTGTTCTTTGCATTTCAAATCCGTTTTTAGCCTTTACTTCCTGTCTCTTTGGTGCATTTTCCTTTACCTTTTTCCAAAACTCCTCATGCTCAACGGTTTCTACTTCAAGGTTTGAATATTTTCCATTCTCATCAACATCATTGGAGCTGTTATATACCTTAGGCTCTCTTTCGTTGTTTTTTTCAATATTGCTCTGTTCGTTTTCCTTACCATTTAAGCTGTTGATTTCTTTATTAAGCTCACTCTGATAATCTTCTTCTTTTTTTCTTCCGGAAAAGCCTTGATTACTCTTTGCTATTTCTTTATTTTCTTTCTCTATTTCAACAGACTTTTTACCGCTAAGCTCATCATTTTTTATCTCATCCAGCTGTCTTTCCTTCTCAGACTGATTACTTAGCTGTTTCTGTATATTTTCCTGTTTTACCGGTTCATCCTGCTTTTCCATATTATTAGTAGGATTATTATTCTGGTTATTATTCTGGTTGTTTTTCTGATGAAGAGTTGCCTGATATATAGGCTGCATATTGCGATCTGCAATACTGTATGCATCAAGGTTTTCTATTATATAGCCAGTTTCCTTGTAATACCTGTCTGCAGCTTTACGAAGAGGTCCCATTGCCTTCTTTGCGAATTCATCTCTTCTTCTTTGTTTTTCTCTTTCGTCAAGCTTGTTCCAATCCTCAGTATACTTTTTTAAATCTTTTTTATTCCACTTCCTTGCCATTTCTCTGGTAATGTCCATGTTGTTATAAGCCATTTTTTCAGAAACAGCAAATGGAACTTTCTGTCCGTTTATATCTATTAATGAATTTCTTTTTCTCTGCTCATGAGCATTATAAGCTGCAGAACCGACTTTCATTATTGCCTTGGCAAGAACTTCAAAAATACTTGCAAAAAAATTCACCATATATTCCATAGGTGAGTTGTTATTTGGTCCCATAATCCTCCAACTCCTTTATCTGTATATTTATAAAGTAGGCCCGTCTTTCTTTGGTGGTGTAATAGTTTTTTGATCTGTGTTCTCTCTTATTCTTGAGTGCCTTATTGTGTTTGAACTATTAAGACCATCACTTCTTTTATCCGACATACCGTTTTTTTTCAATAATTCTTCAAAGCTGA
>JAILBM010000233.1 GCA_024680925.1 Butyrivibrio sp. | reverse complement strand
CTTTTTTTAATTATAAATCAGTTTTCTAATAATTTTTAGTTAATTTTAAGTTTCATGTTATATCTTACTATTGTAAAAAAAGATTAAGAAAGGTAATACAGTCATGGGTATTCAGGGAATAAGCGGATATCAGATGCAGGTACAGTCCTACAGTTCAAAAATTAATGAACTTAATAAAAACGGCGATGCAAGCTCAATGGCCATTGCTTCAGCCTTAAGACAAAAGATTTCAAGTGTTCAGGGCCAGCTTACAGCAGTGCAGTCATCCAATAATTATGACTACATTAAGAAAAACCTTAAAGAAGATAGTTTGAAGAAATATCTCTATAATAAAGATGCTCAAAAACAATTAATAGAAGCTTCTACTTTTGAAGCAACTGTTTAAATATATGATGTCGGCTTAAATAATTTAAGCTATGTGTAATAACCATACACATAGCTCTTTTTTTACTTTAATTTTCCTTACTCTTCTTGGAACTTTGCTCTACAAAAACAAATATAACCAAGGATAAAACCAAAGGATTAAGAACACTTGCCTTAAAGTCAAAAACAAATTCTGTATTCCTGGCCATATCAAAAAGTAAATCCATTCCATTGAAAATGATCATAAAAAATAAAATATATGTAGCAAGAATAAGTAATTTCTTTACAATAACCATAATGTGTACCTTTTCCCTTATCATTTTTCGTACTTTAGATTACACTTTTATATACGATATACCATTTTATACAGTACACATTTTCATAATTTTTTAAGATTTGATTCTATGCTTTACCCTGTTAAAAATCAAGGCGCAGGAGCCAGATATTTTAGCTCCTGCGCCTTTGGTACCATTTTATTTTCTTATAGCCACATTATGACTTAAAGAACTTGATTTCCTCATTAAGTTTTTCGGCAATATCATTTAAGCTGCTTGCAGAACCTGCGAGTGTTGTAACAGTTGCGGAAAGTTCCTGCATAGATGCACCGGTTTCTTCCGATGAAGCCGCATTTTCTTCTGAAATTGCAGACAGTGCACTCATAGTATCAACTACTGCATTCTTGGAAGATTCACAGGTTTGGGCGCCCTCTGAAATAAGCTGAACACCATCTACTGTACTTCCAATATCTGTAAGCATTCCGTTAACTGCCTGAAGAGTTTCTCCAAGGGCAATCTGCTGATCGTTGTTACCCTGCTTAACATCTTCCGCAGCTATAACTGCAGCTTTACTCTGTTCAAGAAGAACATCCATTTCTTTCCTGATATCATCAGCCATAGTCTTGGAATCCTCGGCAAGTTTTCCGATTTCTTCAGCAACAACGGCGAAGCCTTTTCCTGCATCTCCTGCTCTTGCTGCTTCAATAGAAGCATTAAGAGAAAGAAGGTTTGTCTGAGTTGCAATTGATGTGATTCCTTCAACCTTTTCACTGATATTGTTAACTGCTTCCTGAGTAGCTTCGATTGTTTTTGAAATCTCATCAATCTTAGCTGTCATTTCAGCAGAAGAATCCTTTAAGGCTGCCAGTGAAGAGCTTGAGATTTCTGATGCTTCCTTCATATTTCCTGAAAGGGATGAAAGATTGTCTGTTGAACCCTGAACATTAGCAACAGCATCTCCGATTCTTCCAACATTTTCAGATGCTTCCTGAATTTCATCTGCCTGCTGTGTTGCCCCGGATGCTATCTCCTGTACTGCGTTGGATACATCCTCAGCTGTCTGTGAAATCTGACTGGCCATATCCGAAAGCTCTTCAGAGGATGCACTAAGCTGTGACACATAATCTTTTATTCCTGACACAATACTTCCAAGTTTGTCCATAACAGCATTGGTCGCGTTCGCCATAACACCAAATTCGTCTTTTCTGTTTTCATATTTTGTAATCTTAACAAATCTTCCATCTGCAAGAGCAGCAATTGATTTTCCAACCTCTTCTATAGGCTGTGTAAAGCTTCTCGACATAAATACAGATATTGCGGCTGCTATAACTAAAAGTACAAGGCCTACGATAACTACTATCATTGCCGACTGTCTTGCATCTGCCATTACTACAGAATCCTTTTCTGCAATGGCAATTACATAACCTGTAACAGGCTCTCTCATCCATGAAATATATGCAAGGCTTCCGGTTGCCATACTTTCATAGGAACCTTTGGAATCTGTTGAGGACATAAACGGAGAATCACTATGATCTTCCGGCTCATCATCTACAGTTATTTCATGCATGGCATGAGCTGCTACTATACCTGTAGTATCTGTGATATAACCATCATCTATATTTGCTGCCAAAAACTCATGCATATTATTAAGGTCATAGCTTCGCTGAACAGTTCCTATAAGTTCTCCTGTCTGATCATCAAAAATAGGCACAATGATTATGGTAATTCTGTTTCCGGCAGATTTACTTACAACTATATCTGATACAGCAACATCACCCGTTGAAATACACTCCTGAAAATAATCTCTGTCAGAAATATTGGCAAGCTCCAGTCTATCTGTTCTTATAAGCTGCTGCCCACTTGCAAGAGAAAGAATACAACTTGTATTACCATCGGCAATATTTGTATTTATTGCATCCATTTGTGTAAGCATAGCTTCTTCAGGAATATCTGAACCGCCATTTTCAAATGTTTTTACATATGTAATTGTACTTGGTGAAGTTGCAAAGGTTTGCAGCGCAATAACATTTTTTTCAATGATTCCCGCAAATTCAGCACTTACAAAGTTGGCATTTGCATCCAAAAGCTCCAAAGCATCTGCTTTAGCTTTAGCTGTTGAAGTATTATAGCTAATTATAGTCGCAATAATAAGCGGAATTGCCGTAACAGCAATCAATAAAGCTATCAGTTTCGTCTTAATACTGTCCTTAAAGCTGATGTTTACCTTGAGTTTGTCATCTCTTTTTTTACTTTCACCCATAATAAATAACCTCCAGAAAATAAATAAGTTTAATGCAACATTAAAAAACCCCCAAAGTTGCATACTCCACCGGTTCTCCTCGAGATTTATTATTAATATTCTGGTATCAAAAATGCCAGAAATGCAAAAAAATAGAAACGACATAGGATTTTTTACATCAACCTTCTTCACAATATTGATTTGAATATCAGACGCTCATATGGTTTACATATGGATATTCAAGTAGAATTTTCCCATGTCGATATACGATATTGTGTATTTATATCATATTATATATCATAAGATTTTTCTTTGTGTAAAAAATGTATTAAGAATTGATAATATTAAAATAGTAAAAATAAATACATAAAAAATGACCATATATTTTGAAATTCAATAATATATGGCCATTTACCTTAAATATTTAATTTTACGGGCCGCAAATCTATAACTCCATAGGCTATGATCTTTGAAGTAATTTGTTTCAGTTTAAACAAACTGTATGCCAGATTTTACTCCCATATATACCATTCATCATCATTGTAATCGTAATAATAAAAGGCATCCTCATACTCATCATAACAGTACATTTCTTCCTTTGTATCATCATACATATATATGAAACCATCTTCATACAGATACCACAGCTCATCCTCATAATCGTAAATCCAGTCATCATAGGATTCATGATCATTGTAATCATAATAATCACTGTTTTCGGCACTATAGAAGTCCTCACTGTAGGATCCGTCTCCTTCATAGAACCATGAATTGGTGCAGCTTCCGTCACTGCAACCATACTCATTTTCGTAAGTGCCCCAGCCGTTCCAGCCATTTTCAAATTCGTTGTAATTATAGAATTCATTAAAGCCGGATGTTGTTACAAAACCGCCAAGCCAGTCTATGTATTGTTCATCCATGCCAAGGTCAGAATATACTACTACCAGCTCATTGTAAAAATACTCATCGCCATAAGGAAGTGAAACGGCCACTCCCGTAAGCTCATTTTTGTCTGAAGTATGACTTGTATAGGCCACACAAGCCTTTAGGGCAGAGATAAGATTTTTGGCCTCTTCGCTTTCAGTATCGACACTTTCAATAATAGCCATCATATCACTTATATAATAATCTGAAAGTGTAACATCACTTTGATCCGCATCCCACATATCCCAGTAATCCATACCACCACGACCTTTGGCTTTATGACTCTTACTGTAATTTTTATTCATAAGAGTTTCTTCATTAAGATATGCATAGGTCTTCCATGTCTCAAAAAGGCTTTCAGATGCTGCTTCGTTAAAAAGCGTCATGCAGGAGGAATCACCCTGCCAGTTACTTTCATTCTCAGCTATGATGTCATCCACAATATTTTTTCCAAGGACAGGGCTTGATATTCCGGGGTTTTCTTCAAATTCACCCATCCACTCTGTATAATACCAGCCAATGCCAGACTCAAAATCCTCGGAAAGAATCGTATATTTGCAGTATGGTGAAAGAGCATAGCAGGTTTCAACATTGGCCATGATGCAGCAGTCCATGCCTATAATGTCAAAATGTATATCACTGTTTTCAGAAAAAGCCCTAGACATTTCAGCTATGGTAAGGCTTTCCTCCTCTGACTGCCATTCATCATATCCAAAACCATAAACAGGTCCACCGCCATGATCCCAGAATAAAAACATATATCTGTCTGCCGGATAAGTTGTTTTACTATAATTTATGAACTCGGAAAGGGTATCCGCCGAAGTACAATCCAGCTGTCCCAGATCATCTCTTACGTTTACAAGCTCCCCGTCCTGAATTTTCCAGGTCTGAGCTGTATCTGAGGATATTCCATAGTCATGCCAAAGTCTCGTTCCCATAGTCTGAATGATTACGTTTACATTGTCTCCTATGCCTGATTCCAGCATTTCGCTTATATCTTCGGTAGCTTCTCCGTTTTGTGACTCCAGATCGGATCCGTTCATATAGATCATAATGGTCGCAGACTTGGCATCAGTACCAACAGTTACAGGCTCTGCATCTGTATAAACTACAGTTGCATCCTGAGTTTGTTCCTTGGCAGATGCACCGTTTTCTTCGCTATTTATGTTCTCAGATGAGTTTTCAACCATTTCCTCCTGAGAAATATCCTGCATTGCAAGATCTTCCTGTCCCGGTTCCTCATCCTCAGGCCAAAGAAGAAGCACAATAAACAAAACTCCCAGAATTGCCAGAAATATTATTAAAGCCTTCCCAATCTTTTTTAACATACACTCCCTTTTCCCTTCATTATGAATACATACATCCGCCTTTTTCAGGCCTGTCATCGTTCATAACATATCTTGCATTATATTCCATGTTAATGTCTTTGATTTCTTTTTTGCCATCTATATAATCCTGGTACATATCCTCAAGCCTTGCTGCGCAGCCATCACAGCTTCCCATCATACTTCCAAGAGCTTCGGCTACAATCTGCTCTCTTTCTTCCTTTGTTGTATCTTTAATAAGATATCTTGCCATTTATTATTCCCTTTCATTAGCAACTTCATTTTTTTCCTATATATGTATAATACTCGTTTTCTTTAAAATCGTATCGCGAAATACTTTATAAATCAAACATTTCTTTACTGCTTACTTCCATATTACATTATATAGCTTTGTATATAAATCCCTCTAATCAGCAAATATCTTTTG
>JAILBM010000173.1 GCA_024680925.1 Butyrivibrio sp. | reverse complement strand
GGAGCTCAATCTTAATTCTGAGACTTGTGTAGCATTCAATATCACATCTCGCGAGCAGGTTATCATCAATACATGGTACGGCGGAGAGATGAAGAAGGGTATGTTCTCAATGATGAACTATTACCTTCCTCTTAAGGGTATGGCTTCCATGCACTGCTCAGCTAACACTGATATGAAGGGCGAGAACACAGCAATATTCTTTGGCCTTTCAGGAACAGGTAAGACAACACTTTCTACAGATCCTAAGAGACTTCTTATCGGTGATGACGAGCACGGCTGGGACGACAACGGAGTATTCAACTTCGAAGGTGGTTGCTATGCTAAGGTTATCGGCCTTGATAAAGAGTCAGAGCCTGACATCTACAACGCAATCAAGAGAGATGCTCTTCTTGAGAACGTAACAGTAGCTGCTGATGGCAAGATTGATTTCGATGATAAGAGCGTTACAGAGAATACTCGCGTATCTTATCCAATCAACCACATCAAGAATGTAGTACTTAATGTACATCCTACATCCTCAGGCCCTGCTGCTAAGAATGTTATCTTCCTTTCAGCAGATGCATTCGGAGTACTTCCTCCGGTATCAATCCTTACACCTGAGCAGACACAGTACTACTTCCTTTCAGGTTTCACAGCTAAGCTTGCAGGAACAGAACGTGGAATCACAGAGCCTACACCTACTTTCTCAGCTTGCTTCGGCCAGGCATTCCTTGAGCTTCATCCTACAAAGTACGCTCAGGAACTTGTAAAGAAGATGGAGAAGAGCGGAGCAAAGGCTTATCTTGTAAATACAGGTTGGAACGGAACAGGTAAGAGAATTTCAATTAAGGATACTCGTGGAATCATCGATGCAATCCTTTCAGGTGATGTTCTTAAGGCTGATACAAAGAAGATCCCGATCTTCGATTTCGAAGTTCCTACATCCCTTCCCGGAGTTGACACAGGTATTCTTGATCCTCGTGATACATACGCTGATGCTTCCGAATGGGAGACAAAGGCTAAGGATCTTGCAGAAAGATTCAATAAGAACTTTAAGAAGTATGAAGGCAATGACGCTGGTAAGGCACTTGTTGCAGCAGGTCCTAAGCTTTAATTCTACTATATGTAGTAATTAACTATTCCTGTTAATACCTAATTAAAAATAGGGTGAACAAACTTTAAAATGTTTGTTCACCCTTTTCATTTATATTAACATCATTATTCTTGATTCTCACCCTAGCCCTATGCAATCCTATTGCCTCCATAGCAGAACAATACTTATCAGCAAGAGTAACAATCCAGGCCTCTCTACACATCGGTGGTATTACTGTAAGTGGCCACATATGCTTTTTAATTATATCCTTCTCCCTAGGAGATAAATTAAAGTCCCTGGATGCATTTTTAAGGGCTGTAGAAGGATGAAAAAAGCCATGCAACTTAGGATGTACATTACCTTTGTCTTTACCATCGATATGCCAATCATACAAGAAATAATCGTGTAATAATGCACCTCTTACCAAATCTCTTTCCTGGCATTTAGCATGAAGAGCCCTATTTATCTTAATAGCCCTCTCTGCAACGCTAAGACAATGATCATAAACAGTCATGTCTCCATGTTGGATAAATCCTCTAGTCTTATAATAGTTGGTTGATTTTAAAATATCTTGTCCATGCTTATGAAGTGTGTCAATAACATGTTCATGTCTTTCTTTAATAAGTCTAATTTTCTCTTCTCTAGTCATTACGTTTCCTACTTCTCTTATATAGAAATCGCACTGATATTTTTACATTCAACTATCTGTACGATTATTTTTTTATTACATGTCTTATATTTGTTAGCTTTATCTTACAAGTGCAAATTATATCACATTTAATGTAAAATGCTATAGCATCAGAATTCTTTTTTTCAAAAAAATAATATAAAAAAACACGAACCAATTGTTCGTGCTGATAAAATATTTCATGTATTTACTTTTATGTTTTGATGTATCACCTGAAAATAGGCAAAAAAGATGCCTAGACTCGGAATCGAACCAAGGACACGAGGATTTTCAGTCCTCTGCTCTACCAACTGAGCTATCTAGGCAT
>JAILBM010000164.1 GCA_024680925.1 Butyrivibrio sp. | reverse complement strand
CAGCACCTTTGACTATAACTGTATATTTCAGTATTGCCTTTGCCTTCTCTACACAATAGGAGGCGGAAAGGTTGCAGACATTTATCTTGTAAAGATATTATCTGTAATATTTGATTATGTTCTTATTTTCAATGCCACAAGAGTTACCTATGCTTTAACAGGCAGCCTTAGAAAGTCCATGATGGTTATGGCAGGAGTTACACTTCTTCCTACAGTTGTATTTAACAGTGCAGCCTGGGCACAAAACGATGCAATTTTTACAAGCTTTGTAATGCTCTCTTTTTACAGCTTTATCAAAAAAAGAGATTTCAGAACCTGGCTTTATATTTCAATTGCATTTATATTCAAGCAGCAGACCATCTTTTTCCTGCCATTTCTTATAATAATGTGGCTAAAAAACAAGACTAAGATCCGTTATATTCTGCTCATGCCTGCAGTGTACTTTATACAGGTAATTCCGGCATGGATAGCAGGAAGAAGTCTTGGTTCCCTTCTTGGTATATACAGTAATCAGGTAAGTATGTTCAGCAGACTTTCAATGAATTACCCAAATCTTTATACGGTGGTAACAGCAGAAGTAAGCCAGGCAACAAGAAAGATGATAATTCCTTCTACCACAATTCTTACTGTAATAATAATGGGAATAATTGCCTATTATATTTATGAAAAAGATATTGTCATAAACGGTGAATTCATGGTATCCCTTATAGTATTTTTATCTGCTGTAACGGTTTTCTGCCTTCCTGTAATGCATGAAAGATATGCTTATATAACAGAAGTTTTCGGAGTTATATACGCAATGTACGGATTTAGAAAATTTTCTATCTTTGTGGGGGTAGAAACTTTGGCAATTGTGACTTATATAAGATATTTATTCGGTTCAAACGTAACCTATTTATATCCTTTTGCCATGGCAAATCTCATAATTATCATGTTTATGGGGGCCGACCTTTACAGACAGATTAATGGCAAAAATGACGCAGCAATAATATAAGTTTTAAAAATATGTATTCATGTGACTTCAAATGGCCTTTTTACATGACTTTTTGGAGCGAAGCTAAAAAGGAAAGAGGATATATCTTGGCGGAAAAAGTTAGCATAATAATACCTGCATATAATATCGAGGATCTTCTTGAACGTTGTGTTAAATCCTTGGTAAATCAGACATATCCCGCGGATAAACTGGAAATAATTGTAGTAGATGACGGTTCTGGGGATTCAACAGGAGAAATTGCCGATAAGCTTGCAGCAGAGCATGAAAATGTTTTTGCCTATCATCAGAAAAATGCAGGTTCCAGTGCAGCAAGAAATAATGGATTAAGCCATGCCACAGGTAGCTTTGTTGGCTTTGTTGATAGCGATGACTTCGTAGATGAGCATATGGTGGAAGCACTTATGGATGTCATAGATGAATTTGATGTTCCCATGGCTCAGGTTTGCCGCGATGAAATTGCGGAAGACGGAACAAAGCTTCCCGATGTAGTTATTCCGCCTTCAAAGACTATCCTGGTAAAAAACACAGATTATATCAGAACCCTGCTTATGCATACAGGAGATGCATCTTACTGTACAAGGATTACTAAAAAGACTCTTTTTACTGATAAGCTTAAATTTCCTCAGGGAGTATTGAATGAAGATTTCTGGCTCCTTATACAGATGTTGGAAAATATAGATAAGGTAGCAATTCTTCCATATCAGTACTATCACGTGTTTTACAGAAGTGGTTCCAATTCCAGAAAAAAGGCAGCAGATAAGGATTATTTTCCTCCTGTGTTTACAGATATAGTAAATCATGCGGATTTTGCCCTGGAGCTGATGAAAAAAAATCACCCGGATATGGTAGAAGTAGCAGAAAGGTTTGGCTATGTTCAAAGGCTTGATTATCTTCTTCATATTCCCATCAGTAAGATGACTTCAGACAATAAGTTTTATAAAGAAAACGTCGTAGGATACCTTAGAAAACATAAAAAGGATATAGCAGCCAATCCCTATTTAAGTGACAGAGATAAGAAGTATTTAAAGATACTTATGCCTGCGCCACGTCTAGTGCGCTTTGCTCATGCGAAGGTTAAGGGATTATAAAATGTGGCCCGCTGATTGGACCATAAAAAGGATGAAAAAGTAAAAGTATATGCAAAATCCCCAAAATAAAAAAAATCAAAACTTAATATATATAATTATCCTTCTGGGGATTCTTATATTGCAGATAATCTGCAATATCTATTTTGGTTATCAAAAAGAGGGATTTCATGAAGATGAGTATTATACATACTTTTCCAGTAACAGATCTCTTGGACTTTATAAACCGGATAGACAGTGGCAAAGCAGTCAGACCATAGCCAATGAGTTTATGGTTCTGCCGGGAGAGGGATTTAATTATTCTCTTGTTTCTCTGGTTCAGTCCTGGGATGTACATCCCCCCTTGTATTATTTTATTTTTCACACCTTATGCTCTATTGCAGTGGGAGTTTTTTCCAAGTGGACAGGAATAGCTGCAAATCTTATAGCCTTTGCCATAAGCTTCTGTTTAATGATACTGATAATGCAAAAGCTTAAATTATCAAAGCCACTTCAGCTTATTATTATTGCTTTCTGGGGCTTTAACCCTATGACTGTATCCTTCAATATGTTCATAAGAATGTATATGTGGCTTAACGTATTTGTTCTTCTCTGTACATATTTCCACCTTAGATTTGTTATGGAAACTATGGATGGAGAAAAAGCAGATATGCCTTTATGGAAACAGTGGCTTACATATATACTTCCTATTATGGTAGTAAGCTACCTGGGCTTTTTGACGCAGTATTTTTATATGATTTTCTTTTTCTTTATGGGTGTCGGGACTGCCATGTATCTATTGACTTCCAAGAGAAGATTTGTTTATGCAGATGCAGTAAAGTCAAAAGATGAATCAAGAAAAGTACTTGTCCCTGAAGGTTTATCAGACAGAATAAAGCTTATAGTTATTTATGTAATAAGCTGTGCCATATCCCTGGGGCTGGCAGTAAT
>JAILBM010000161.1 GCA_024680925.1 Butyrivibrio sp. | reverse complement strand
AAATGAAAACGATGGAAATTATCCTACGAAATGAGACTACTAAAACATTATCTGAAGGAAAAATAGGATAAGAGAAGTGGAAACGATGGAAATTATCCTACGAAACGAATCAGATAAAGCATTATCCAATGAAAAAATAGGATAAAAGTAGTGTAATTGCTGAATATTATCCTATGAGGTATATAGATATGCTGATATTTCTTGTTTTATTTCAAAAATATCATTTCGAAATGCAGTAATGGTGCTATAATTGAAGAAAATGATTAATGTGTAAGATCAGCCATAAGACTTTTTTCATGTGAGGGGGAAGAATGAAAAAGCTTAGACAAAGTATTACTTTAAAAAGCGTGCTGGGGCTTACTGCTCTGCTTGTTTTTTTTGCTGTAATTGTTTGTGCTATAGGATATTCTATTGTAACCAGAGGCTTTCTTAATCTATACGGAGAAAGCGTTTTTAAATGTGCCAATACAGCTACATATTTTATTGACGCAGATAGGATAGATGATTATATAGATTGCAAAGGTGAATCTGAAGAATGTCAGAAGATTATAGACATGATGGATATGCTTTGCCATACCCAGGATGTGACCTTTGTTTATATGATTGTTCCTGATTTACCGGACTATAAGCATATAACATTTCTTTTTTCTGCAATGAATAAGAAATATGATTATGAGCATTATGATTTTGGATATTATAAGGAAACCACCAACGAAGAGTATGTGGCAAAATATAAAGCTATGTACGAGAGTGGCAGCAGTGGGGAACTGGTTATCAGAAGGGGTAAAAACATTTCTACCGGTGATCACATTACGGCAATGGTTCCGGTTATTGGTGCTGATGGAAGTACAAAAGCTATTCTTTGTGTCCAAAAACAAATGGAATATTTGTCTGAATTTCAGAGAAGATATATAGGCAATATTCTTATAATATTTAATGTATTTCTTGTTTTTGTAATTATTTTCCACACTTTTTTTCTTAACAGAAACATTTTAAATCCGGTAAAAAGGATTACTAAGGAAGCAAGTCGATTTGCCAATGAAAATATTACACCGGGCAAAAAGCTCAGTGATAGCATTAAAAGTGAAGATCAGATTGGAAAACTTGCTTTATCAATTGACAAGATGGAACAGCAGATTATCGAATATGTTCAGGATATAACCAAGGTAACTGCTGTTAATGAACGTATAAGTACCGAGCTGGAGCTGGCGGAGGGGATTCAGACACATATGCTGCCAACAGACTATCCGGCTTTTCCTGATAGAAAAGAATTTGATATTTACGCATCTATGAAGCCTGCTAAAGAGATAGGAGGCGACTTTTACAATTATTTCTTTATTGATGAAGATCATTTGTGTATAGCAATAGCTGATGCATCAGGTAAAGGTATTCCGGCTGCGCTGTTTACAATGGCATCAAAAATTATTGTTGATAATAATGCCCTTTCAGGACTTAAAGCAGGAGAAATCCTTAACAGAGTCAACAATGTAATATGTGCCAATAATAAAGACGAGATGTTTATAAGCATATGGCTTGGTATTCTGGAGGTGTCAACAGGGAAGCTTCAGGCTGCAAATGCAGGTCATGAATATCCGGCTATCATGGGTGAAGACGGTCATTTTGAAATCCTCAAGGATAATCATGGAATGCTTATCGGGATAGACTCTGAAATGGATTACAAAACCTATGAGATAGATATGAAAAAGAACCGTAAGGTTTTCATATATACGGACGGTGTACCGGAGGCTACAGACAGTAAAGAGAATATGTTTGGCCTTGAAAAAATGGTTGATACTTTAAACAGTTGTGATGGAAGTCCTAAACAAATAATTGATAATATGAAAAAAGAGATAGATATATTTGCAGGTGAAGCAGAGCAATTTGACGATATAACAATGCTTTGCATACAATATCTAGAGCTTTAATTGTGAAGGATTTGTGATATAATAAAAATTTGGAGGGGGAAAACTAAATGAAGAAAAAAAGTATTATGCTTGCTGCAGCGGGAGTTGTGGCAGCAATTTCAATATCATTCTATGCATTTTCATCTTATGCAGCAGGAGCTTCTTTTGTCAGAGGAGGCGAGTGGGTCCCTGTAGAAAACACTAATAATGCGTGGTATTACGTAACAAGTGATGGAGTTAAGCATTCCGATTGTTTTTCTTTTGATGGTTATTATGTTGAATCAAACGGAGTGAGATTATTATCCAAACAGATTCTTGACGTAGATGTACCTATGAGAAATACCTGGCTTACCGCTGCTGAAAGCGGAACCTTTGATTGCTTTGTTCCGGGAGCTACTCAAATCCAGAAAAAGCTGCAATCAGTAATGGGTAAGTACAGAACTCTTACTGTATACAGTAATAATATAAGACTTACATCTCTTGTTCAGAGCAATAATACTACCTATGTTGTTGACAGACTTGCACTGTATAAAAATTCAGATATAAATGGTTATTCCATAATGGTAGCAACCTCTCTTGGCGGTGACAGAAAAGCCATGAGCGGTGTTGTTGGTAATGTTGATCTTATGGCTTATTATGATTATGAAGTCTTGAGATATTTTACTAATTCAATAAGTAGAAACGGAGATTTGCTGGCATCAGCTATATATTCTCATTGGCAGGATACAAACGCACAGAACCTTGAGCTTGGTGAGTGGGTGGCTGTAGGAGATACTCTTGTAAGATACATGCCGGCTAATGGACAGGGATTATATGAGATTAAACCTAATTTCTAAAATAGGACCGTGCTTTTTTGTTTCTATGTTTTTGCTGGCAAATATAACTTCTTTTGCCCAGTCTGATGAGGATAGACTTAAAGAGTTTGCAGGAGAAATAAGTGAAATTGATGCTGAGGCACAGGAGCCTGCAGAAACTATAGCAGATCCAAGAATGGCTTCCTTTGCAGATCAGATTAAAGAAATAAATGAATCCTGTACCAATGAAATAGTGGATGATGTAATAATACAGATTCCGAAAACAAATGCTATTGAAAAGGCTAAGGATCATATTTCCGCTAACGAAGTACTTATTAAAAATATAAATTTAAATACTACTGGAGCAATTATTGCAGAGGTTGCAGCACCGGAATTTCCTACCTCTGATTGGACAAGATATGGTACACAGCTTGTAGATCTTGGACAGTTCACTTTAACGGCCTATGATGCCTGCCTTTTATGTTGCGGCAAGACAGATGGAATTACAGCAAGCGGTACGAAATGTTATTCGGGAAGAACAATTGCTGTGGATCCTGATGTGATTCCCATAGGTTCTAAGGTTGTAATAGCAGGCTATGTGTTTGTGGCAGAGGATACAGGCAGCAAGGTTAAAGGTAATCACATTGATCTTTATATGGAAACTCATGAACTTGCAAGAAATTTTGGCAAGCAAACAGCCGATGTGCAGTTGGTAGTTGATTATTGATTTATAATAGCCTGCTTTTGGAAACAGAAAACCTGACTTTATTTAAAAATAAATAAAATTTATTAAATAAAAATAAAACACCGTGGCATTCAAATGTTTTGAACATATATATAGGTAAAAGAACAAAGGAGGAATACGAATATGTTTCAAACCGAAAATGCCGTTCACAGTTTTATAGAGACTTTTGCCAATCTTGATTTTTCAGGGGCTCCTACATATTGTATTTTACTTATTATTGCAACAGTTATTTGTTTAGAGGGAATACAGATCTATAAAATGATATTGTATGGAGCAGCATTTATATTTGGGTTCAGGTATACCCATGACCTCCTTTGGGCAAGAATACCCAATGATGAAATACTTCTTATGATAGAGGTTGCTGCGGGTCTTGCACTGGCTGTACTTGCCTGGAAAATATATCTCGCAGGTGTGGGAATGCTTGCATTCCAAATGGCAAGGGATGTTTCAAAGGATTATTTTGACGGACCGCATGCAGTAATTGTATGTCTGGTGTTTAGTATAGTAATAGCTTTTTTGGCAATAAAATTAAACAGAATGGTAATAGTTGTTCTGACAGCTGTAGTTGGAGGATTTGCTGCTGTGAATTTCTTTGTGGATCTTATAGCAGTTTTCCCGGTGGACCTAAGCGGATTTCCGGCAGCAAGCAGTATTGTATGGTTGTTTGCAAAAGTCTTTATGTCTGCTGCAGGCGTGGGAATACAGGATGTCAGAGAATAGGAGAAGAGGAGAACAATATGGAATTTGTTTATAAAGCACCACAAAGAATTGATTCAATGAATGCTCCTAAGGTTCAGGAAGAGCTTATAGGAGAAATACAGAAGGTTTTATCTGAAAATGCAGATAAAATCGTGATAGATATGAGTGAGACATCTTACCTTAGTTCAGCTGGTCTAAGAATTATGACCATAGCTTTTAAGAGGGCTAAGGGAGCAGGAGCCTCTTTTGCACTAAGAGGTGTGTCTGAAATGGTTCAGGATTTATTTGATGTTACCGGTTTGTCGGGATATTTACCTATGGAGTGATACGGGCTTGAAAAACGATAAAAAATACAAAGCCTTTGACTGGATTCCTTATCTTTTCGGGAATGAAGAACCTGACCAAGAGGATGAGGATAAAGATAAAACAGAAGAAAAGGCGGACGAACCAAAAAAGAATAAGAAGAAAAGAAAAGGAATTGATGATGAAAATCCTGTAAGCTTTAGAACTACCACAGGAAGGCTTTCAATACAGCAAATAATCTATTTCATTTTCAGAGATCTTATATATGCATCAGGTCCGATGTTTGCATATATTGGAATTACACTTTTGTGTATAATTCTTGGCTATCCGTTGTCAGGACAGACAAGACATGGATTTCAGGCATATCTTTCCGAGCGTTCTAATTTTATGATAGCTCTGGGAGTAGTAATAACACTTAGATATTTATATAAGAAATCAAGAAAAAGAGGCAGTACCTTTTTTGAAGATGCTTCACTTTTTCGTACTAATGTAGATAAGAAAAAAATAGTTTTGTGCTTCTTATTTGGAGCAGGGGTAGCTCTTTTTATATCATCGCTATTAACACTTATTCCAAAGGTATGGATATTTGCTTCTTATGATCAGAGCGTATCCAGAATTTATCAGCGATATGATATTTTTCTTACAATTATTGAAAGTGCTGTTTTGACACCACTTGTGGAGGAAATAATTTTTCGTGGTTATATGTTAAACAGACTTTTAAAAAGATGGGATGATATTCCTGCACTTATTGTAACAACATTTATTTTCTCATTTATGCATGGTAGCAGCATTTGGGTTATTTATGCATTTATAATGGGATATATTTTGGGCAGGTTATCTATGATAGAAGGAAATATTATTTACGGAATATTTCTTCACGCAGGATTTAATCTTCCTTCTGTAGTTCAATGGTTTATTTATTTTATATGGCCCGATCTGCAGAGTGATTCGTATATAACTAATATATTTGAAACTATACTTATAGGAACTACAGGGCTTATCGTTTCTGTAATTATATACATGCTATATAAAAACAGATTGGAGACAGCCGGCTAATGAGGGGAAAGCATAATGGAGTTTCCAAAGTTTGATGCGAAAAAAATTACTATCAATATTTTATGTGGAATATTAGCAATAATTGTACTTGGTGCAATTTCCGGTGTGCTTCTTGCAAGTCTTGATGGCTGGCAGGCAGTTGGCACATTCCGCATTGTAATTACATTAAAAACACTTTTTGGTATAGACCAGCTTTACTATGGTATTATTGAACTTGCAATTCTTGCAGGTCTTTACGTTGTCTATAAGCTTTCTCTTACCTATAATTCTGCAAACAGACTATTAAAGGGCAGAAATTATGATAAGGACAGAGTAGAAGGTGCTCTTGAAAATTCCAGATGGATGGATGACAAAGAGAGGAATGAAATATTTCCGCATAAAACCTTCCATAAGCTTTCTGAGCTGAAAAAGGATGGTATTCCTTTGTATGCTGTATATAATCCAAGAAAACGAGACATGGATCTGAATATTATGAGTCCTGCTCATGCAATCATCATCGGTGCTACCGGTTCCGGTAAAACAACAACTTTCGTTAACCCGGTTATTCAGGTGCTTGGACACAGTGCAGCAGGATCTTCCATGATTTGTACGGACCCTAAGGGTGAACTTTTCCAGATGCATTCCAAGCTTTTAACAGAACGGGGATATAACTGCATGGTGCTTGATCTCCGTGATCCATACAGTTCATTTAGATGGAATCCACTGGGGGATATTTTTGATAATTATCAGAATTATATTAATTTAGGAAAAGAAATTTTTGAACATACCGATAGCGTTGATTCTTATCCTGATTTAAAGCGTATGCATTCAGATGAAGCCTTTGATGAAGCCGAAGACTGGTATGAGTGGGGCGGATGCGCATGGGCTAACGGAGTTGATCTTATTAATAAGATCAGAATGGAAAAGCAGAAAATCTACGATGAGTGTTATGAGGACTTAAATGACCTTGTATCTGTAATATGTCCTATCGAAAATGAAAAAGACCCTGTTTGGGAAAAAGGAGCCAGATCAATCATTCTGGCTGTTTGTCTTGCCATGCTGGAAGACAGTGCAGATCCAAAACTTGAAATGACTAAGGATAAGTTCTGTTTTTACAATATAAATAAAGCTATCAGTAATTCTGAAAATGAATATGCTGCTCTTAAGGATTATTTCCAGGGAAGAGACAAGTTGTCAAAAGCAGCAGGACTTTCCAAGCAGGTGCTTGGTGCAGCAGATCAGACACTGGCTTCATATATGAGTATTGCTCTTGATAAATTGTCAATGTTTAACGATGAAGGTCTTTGTGCCCTTACAAGTGCAACGGATATCAAGCCTGCAACCTTTGCTGATCAACCTACAGCCTTATTCCTTAAGATTCCTGATGAAAAAGATACAAGACATGCTCTTACAGCGGTATTTATTCTTTGTATTTATAAGGCACTTATTAAGGTGGCATCAGCAAGAGAAGACCTTTCACTTCCGAGAAACGTTTATTTTATTTTGGATGAGTTTGGTAATATGCCTAAGATTGAGAAGTTCGACAAGATGATCACCGTTGGTCGTTCACGTAAGATATGGTTCGAAATGATCGTACAGTCTTTTGCCCAGCTTAAAAACGTATATGGCGAAACTGTTGCGGACATTGTTAAAGGTAACTGTGGTATTAAACTCTTCATCGGTTCCAATGATATGCCTACCTGTGAAGAATTCTCCAAAATGTGCGGTAATATGACCGTTAGAACCACAAGTACATCTACAGGCCTTAAGGATAAGATGAATAACATTAATGTTTCAACCCAGACACAGGTTAGACCTCTTATTTATCCTTCAGAGCTGACAAGACTTAATAATGCAAAATCTACGGGAAATTCCATTGTTGTTACATTTAATAATTTCCCATTAAAAACAAAATTTACGCCTAGTTATAAATGTCCTTTATATGAATTTGGACAGATGGATCTTACTGAAGTAAGAAATAATTTCTTCTTTGGAGATGATATTTATTACGATCTTGATGAGCGTAATTATATAGTCCTTGATCTTCCTGAGGAAGAAAAAAAGGCTGAAGGCGAAGAAGGGGACGAACCGGAAGCAGGAGATACGGATGAATCTTTAATGGATGAAAACTCTGACGAGGATACTTTGGATATTGATGATTCCGAAAACGGTGACGATGAGATTGATTTCGAGGATGAAGACATGCCGGATCTTGAAGATGAGGAATCTGATGAAGACGAGTTAGATCTTGAAGATGCCGAATCTGATGAAGACGAGCTTGATTTTGAGGATGCCGAATCAGATGAGGATGAACTGGATTTTGAAGGTGAAGATTCTGAGGATGAAGATATTGAGGAATATGATCCTGATAAATATGATTTAGATGAAGAAATAAATCTTTTTGGGGATGAAACAAATAATAATTTTGACAGTGAAGATAAAGACAAGAACGAGGGAGACAGAGTTTCTTAAGCTTTTTGAAAACATAGCTTAATAAGCCGGGAGGAAAAATGTTTAAAAAAGAATTACTAAAAAGAGCCTTGGAAGTAGTTACAGGAGTGGCATTTTTAACATTGGCCGTAAGGGGAAATATGGCATATGCTACAACCACAGGAGATGGCCTATACAATACCTTTTCCAACATATATGGAAGTGTAACGGGAACAGGTTCAAGTTCATCAAGCAGTGCTGATACAACCTACAGTTCATCAAACACAACAACTACAGGTTCGATTATAAACGGAAGGCCTGTAATAACCTACTATGCTATAGGTAAGGATGTTACAGTGACTACAACAGAGCCTTCTTCCAATGAAACTGTATCAGGTAATTCCGCTTCTACAAATAGTAAAACTACAACAACCACAACCTTTGTACAGGAGGTTGGTCCTCTTGAGTCTAATCCTATCGGGCCTCAGGTTAACACTGTATCTTTATCGGAAAGCTATCATGAAAACTATAAAGTTTATGAAGAGCGATTTGATGAAGTTTATGCAATTTATACCAATATTCAAAGTGGAACCATAACCAATAAGCCTGTTGTCTTTGATGTACCAAACGGCGTAGTGGTTCGTATGACAAGAGACGGACAGGAATGTGGATTTACCAATAAGCAGAAAATTGAAACTGAAGGAACCTATGTTGTTTATTTTTATGCTACTGAAGACAGTGTCGAGAATCTACCTGCATGGGCTCAGACAATAGACAGAGCATCCTTCAATTTCCGTATCCAATATGAAGCCCTTGATGGTTCAAGTCTTGAAACTACTGAAACTTCTGAACTTGAATCCTTTGCGGATTATGCTAACGAAGGACAGGAGCAGATAACAGAGGAAACAGCAGAGCCTGAAAATACAGAGCCTCAGGAAGAAGCTGCTGAAGAAGTTACAGAAGAGGTAGAAGAGAAGAGCTTTGATGGTGTTGTAACTGTAGATAATGTATTTGATTGTGAATATGATTCTTCTACAGGATATTACAGATATGATTTATTAACAGGGGACAGTTTTTTTGCAAATATACCTAATGGTATGACAACTAATAATTCTGTAATGTTCTCTGCAGCAGATGATATCAGATATGAACTTTATAAAAACGGAGAGCAGATAGAATATAATGCCGGCGATTATATTACAGTGGCAGGCTCCTATGTAATGATACCTGTTATTGATAATCTTGATTATGAAGGTTATTACAGAACCACCAGACCTATGGTGAGATTCAGAATTATTGCCGGTGCTGTTTCAGATATGGCAACCTTTACTGCACCTGTTGGTTTAAATTTTGATACTGTCAGATTTAACCTTGAGGATGTAACGGATACAGCCAAGTTATCTGAAAATGTTGTAAGTATGCCTGAAGACGGAACCTGGGTAATAGATATGAGTGGAGATGCCGGAACTTATACAACAACAATTGTACGTGATACCAAGGCACCAATGATCATAGTTGAAACAGAACCAAATATTGCCAGGATTAGCTATGATTCTGACGATATTGTAAGTGTGGTTCTTAAAAGAGGAGAAGAGGTTATTTCAGAGGACCTTCTTGTAACTCAGGTTACAGAAGCAGGCAGATATACTCTTACTGCCACAGATCAGGCCGGAAATTCCGAAACTGTTGAGTTCTCTGTTCAATATAGAATTAATGGCTATGCAATACTGGCCATTGTAATGATAGTAGCATTAATTGCAGCGGTGTTTCTATTTCTTCACCGCTCCAAAACCAAGGTGAGGGTACGTTAATTTATGGAACCGGTATCTTTAAGCTTTTTATCAGTATTAGAGGATTTATTGTCAGATCTTATAAATGAGATCTTACTTCCGGTACTGTTAATCGCATTTGATTACTTGTGGGAAGTAGTAACAGGAATGATAAATGCATATCTTTGTCATTTATTATTCGATTTATATGTCCTTTTGTTAAAAATTTTGCTGATCCTGGAAAGAATATTTGATGTTTTTTCATGCAATACCGGAGTATATACTATGCAAAACGGTCAAATGATTGCCACCTCCGGTTATGTTGATGTTACAAAAAATTATTCTTTGCTGGATGTGCTGATGCAAAACGAGCTTATTATAAATGCTGCTCTTGGAATGACAGCAGGAGCTTTTGTACTTTGCTTTATAATAACAATCTTTTCTGTTGTTAAATCAATGGGTGAAGGAATAGGAGAATTAAAAAGACCTGTAAGTCATATTTTGAGACAGACTTCAAAGGCTTGCCTTACATTTGTACTTATTCCTATTGTTTGTATTTTGGTCATAAGACTTTCGGGACTTGTTATATCATCAATAAATATGTATATGCCCAATAATATAGAAGGCTCTTCTAAAATAGATGCGGCGCAGCTTGTTTCGGAAGCTCTATCCAATAATACGGCTAAACCTGCAAGAGGTTCTCAGCAGTCCAAAATAGAAAAAGCCCTGGCTGTTACAAAAATACCTACGCCCAATGCAGATACAAGGGCCTGTGATCTTATTTTTTACCTGACTGTAAAGGATGCTCTCAGAAACAGAAATAATGAAGCTTATTACCTTAGCGGGCAGCATTTTCAGAATAAAAAGGCTGCTTTCGAAGATATTAGCGTGGTGGACATAAACTGGTTATATGCTTTCTTTGAGGTTGGCCTTGTACTTATTATATTTTTAAAGCTTATTTTAGAGTGCATGACAAGAGTATTTATGATCTTAATACTATTTGTTGTCAGCCCATACTTTGTTGCTATGATGCCCATGGATGATGGTGCCAAGTTTAAGAAATGGAAGGAAATGTTCCTTGGCTTTACAGTCAGTGTATTTGGTCCAATCCTTGCCATGAAGTTGTATCTGGTGCTTCTTCCGTACATTGTAACTTCCAGTAATCTGGATCTTGGCTTTGCGGTGGATGCTTATTCAAATATGGATGCTGCCATCGCTTCCTTTGTTACCGGACAGTCGGTTGAGGCAGTGGGAATTACAACTAATCTTTTTAGATTGTTCTTTATCGCGGCAGGAGGATTTGCAGTTTATAAGAGCCAGTATCTTATGCTGGATATTATCAATCCTGAAGTTACAAGATTCCTTGGCGCATCCTCCGGTTCAGTTGAAAGAATGCTTGGAGGCGCTACTGCAAAGGCAAAGAATTTTGCACTTAGTAAGATAAACAGCTTTGGAAAACAAGGTGGTAATTCAGAAAGCGGCGAAGGCGGTAGTGGTGCTAGCGGCAATGGTGTTAGCGGTAATTCCGGCCAAGGTGGTTCACAGAATGGAGGTGGTAGTCAATGAGAACTTCTGTGCAACTTGGATGGATATCAGATGCTATTAATTATATTTTTGATAAGCTGCTTAATCCAATGTTTTCATTTTTTTCCGACCTTATATCTGATGGACTTACCTGGTTATTTAACGGACCGGTAGGTTCAGTGCTTATGAAGTTTGTGGAAGTATGCGTCAAACTGGCTTCAGGCATGATAATGCTTATATTATCAAGATTGTTTTATCGTATAGAAGTTGCTTTACTGGCTTTGGTTGATATGATGCAGAATATTTTTAATGTTCTGGCGGGAACAACCAAGGTTACTGACAATGCTACCGGACAAACCGGATCTCTTTTGTCGGTTATTGCAACTAAACCTTTTGTAGTAAATACAATGTTTCTGGTTATTGCAGTATCATTTATTTTGTGCTTTGTGTTTGCTGTTATAGCAACCATAAAATCCATAGGAGATATGGGAGGACCAAGATCTCAGTCAGTTGGTCATGTCCTTAGACAAACGGCGAAGGCATTATTTAGAATGATTCTTGCTCCTACAATGGGTATTTTTCTGATAGTGCTTGGAGATGCGGTCATGTCAAGTATGACAGCAGCTATGACTCAGGATAATAATGTAACCATAGCAAGATCAATATTTGTAATAACTACTCTGGATGCCTTGGATGATACACTTGGTGCTGTAGACAAGGATGGAAATATGGTAAAGGATTCCTCCCTTCTTGGCTATAACTACAGTACAAGACCGGAGTATCTTGCAAGTCATCCGGGAAGCTGCTCAGACTACGGACTTATGGATAAGTTCAGACAACCGTTTTATAACGGGACCAAAGATTATACAAGGGCTGCCGAGGTGGAACCTACCTTTTCTCTGCTGCATATAGATTATACCGTAGGAATATTGTGTGCTTTACTATTCATATTTTTATTGGGAAGCGCTTTATTCGTATTGGTAAGCAGAATATTTGATGTTATTGTTTTACTGCTTATTGAACCATTTTTTATAGCATCCATGCCTCTTGATGATGGAGAGCATTTTAAGAAATGGGAAGATATGTTTATAGCCAAGCTGTTTTCGGGATATGGAATGATAGTGGCAATGTACCTGTATTTGCTTGTCACATCGCTGGTATTTGGCGGTAAATTTTCTTTTACTCCAAGGGATGGACTTGGAGATATTATGATGGATATGCTTATGCGTATCATTCTCCTTGTGGGTGGTGCAACTACTGTTATGAGTGCAGGTCCTTTAATAACATCAATTCTTAACAGCGTGGCTGCCGGAGAAGAGGCCCGTTCAATGGGCGCCGGAACTGCATTTACCGGAACACTTATGAGTACAGCATTTAAACCTGTAACCTATGGAGTGGATAAGCTATCTTCAAAGGCAGCAGAAAAGATATTCGCAGATATGTCGGATACCTCAAAGCAGTCGAGAAGTGATGATAATAAATTTACAGGACAAAAATCTGAAAAAGATAATTCCAATGTACCAAGCAGTGGATCAAGTAAAGGATCTTCCGGAAGTTCTGATGATGGTTTGGATCACTACAGAGAGTCGGATTTAAATGAATTGGATAAAAAATAAAAACCTATAGATAACAAGAAGGAAAAACGTAAATGAGAGTTATTCCAAAGAAAACGAATGTAAGACTGGAGCTGTTTCCGGGAATAGAAGTTGTTGATGTGGCTGTGGGGGCTATTGGCGGTGCCCTTACTGTTATGCTTTTAATGGCTAATATCCCATGGCATCTGGCCCTGGCCTTTATAGTTGCAGCTATCACTGCAGGACTCATAGTCCCAATTGATGACGATAAAGGTTATTTAATGCTCATATATTTTTTGAGATACCTGGGAAGACCAAAGGAATTTGTCAAAAACGATCCGGAGCATCCCTCTGATAAGTTGTCAATTGAAGATATTACAGCCTTTACCGGAATAGATGGAAATTACATCAAGTATGGTGAGGAATATAGTGCAACTGTTGTGGAAATTCCTTCTGTAGAGTTCAGATTTTATACAGAAACCAGACAGAATAACATGATAGACAGAGTGTTTGGAAGCATACTCAGAACAGCAGTGGATGAGGAGCAGATCCTTCTTGTTAAACTGGACAGACCATTACTATATGATGATTGTATATCCAATGAAGAAAACAAAATAAAAGAATTGGAGGAAGCTTATCTGAATGGCCTTTTGACCAATGATGAGCTTACTGTAAGGGTTGGAATAGTTCATGACAGAATAGAACAGCTTAAGAGCATGAACTTTAAAGAGAAGATATATCAGCCATTTCACTATATTGTTTTTATCCATAAGGATAAAGCACTTATTCAAAGTCAGGCTGATTCCTGTGTAAGCGAGTTTGGGCAAAACAATATTGAAGCCAGGCAGTTAAAGGACAAAGAACTTGCTGTATTTCTTAAATACAATTACGGAATGACTTTTGATGAACGAGAAGTAGACAGGCTTAGTCCAGATAAGTATATGGACTGGATACTTCCGGAAAAAATAAAATTTACCACCAGACAGGTGTGGTATGACAATCTTATTACGCACCAGTTCAGACTCAGAGATTATCCTGTAGTTGTGGGAAATGCATGGGCTGCAAATCTTTATAACGAAGTAGGAACAAAGGTTGTCATGCGTATGACTCCGATTGAAAGAAGTAAAGCCATAAGGCAGATCGACAGATCTCTTGAAGAACTGAGAAGCCAGCATGCTGAAACCGGAAGGGCATCCAAGATAATTGATATAAATACACAGATACAAGCCCTTGCCAATGTTTTGAGACTTTTACAGGGCGAAAATGAAATGCTTTTTAATGTAAATACCTTTGTTCAGATCAACGATTACAAGTTATCAGAAGCCACTAAAAGCGGTGTAAAGGTAAGTAATTCTGATATAAATGCAAGAAAACGTGAAGTAAGACGAGAGCTCGCTGAAGAGGGCTTTAAGGTTACGGATATGTTTTTACAGCAGTTTGAAGGATATGTTTCGGCTTCTTTTGGAGGATTTGATGCCTTTGAAAAATATGAAAGAGGTATACACTCAAGTTCAATTGCGGCTGCATTTCCTTTTGTATTTAAGAGTCTTAATGATAAAAATGGTATATTTATCGGTAAGTCTGCAGGAATACCTGTATTTATTGATTTCTTCAAAAGAGACAGTGAAAGAGTAAATTCAAATACCGTAATTATAGGTAAATCCGGTTCAGGTAAATCCTATGCAACAAAGTCAATTCTGGCTCAGCTTGCAGCAGAAAATTCTAAGATATTTATTCTGGATCCGGAGAATGAATATACCAAGATGGCTAAAGAACTTAACGGTAAGATTATTGATGTGGGAAGTGCAACTCAGGGAAGACTTAATCCTTTCCACATAATTACATCTCTTTCAGATGATGAGGATGATACAGACAATACCCTTGGAAATGAAAGCTCAGTCAGCTATTCTACACATTTGCAGTTCCTTGAAGAGTTCTACAGGCAGATATTGCCGGGAATCAGTAATGATGCATTGGAACAGCTCAATAATGTAACTGCACAGATGTATGAAGAAAAGGGAATTGATGAATTTACAGATTTATCCAAACTTAAACCGGAAGATTATCCTACTTTTGATGACCTTTATGACAAAATATTAAATGATTATCAGATGACTAAGGGTGATTATTCCAAGACAAATTTACGTGTTCTTACAAACTATATCAGTAAGTTTGCTACAGGGGGAAGAGATTCCCAGCTATGGAATGGACAGGCTTCAATTTCCACAGAAGAAAATTTTGTTGTGTTTGATTTTCAATCGCTTCTTGCCAATAAGAACGGAACAATTGCCAATGCTCAGATGCTTCTGGTTCTTAAATGGCTTGATAATGAGATTATCAAAAACCGTGAATACAATATGAATTACGGTGCAAACAGGAAAATAGTGGTTGTTATAGATGAGGCTCATGTATTTATTGATGAAAAATTTCCAATTGCTCTGGATTTTATGTACCAATTGGCTAAGCGAATTCGTAAATATAATGGAATGCAAATTGTAATCACACAAAATATTAAAGACTTTGTCGGAACAGAAGAACTGGCAAGAAAGTCTACTGCAATAATAAATGCCAGCCAGTACAGCTTTATATTCCCGCTGGCGCCTAATGATATGACAGATCTTGTTAAGCTCTATGAAAATGCCGGAGCTATAAATGCAAGCGAACAGGATGATATTGTAAACAATGGCCGAGGCAGAGCATTTGTAATTACTTCTCCGTCAGAGAGGACCAATGTAAACATAATTGCCGGAGAAGGAATAGAAGAGATATTTACAATGTAATTACGGGGAGGATGATATGGAAAACAAGAATGAGGAAAAAAAGCCTAAGGAGAACAAAAATCCTCTTGAAGGCAAAAATCCGTTGGAGGATCTACTTAAGAAAATCAATGACATTTTTGGGGGCAAAATTTATATTCCGATTGCAATAGGAGCTGTGGTTCTGATTCTTGTTGTGGTTGCAATACTCGGTCTGGTATCCGGAGGAAGTGATACTTCATCAGAAACGGTAACACCGGGAATGCTGACAGCAGCTATTGTTGTTGGAGAAGATAGATATTGTTATCACAATGACGAAGGTCTGCTTGTGGGAATTGAACCAGAGCTTGCCCAGCAATATGCAGATGTTCAGGGACTTACGCTTAAAGTTATAGAAGCTGAAACTCAAGCAGAAGCTGTAGCACTTCTTGATACAAAGGCTGCAGATGTGGCACTTGGAAGACTGACTTCCCAGCTGGGCCTTGCAGGATACAATATCTCAGAGGACTATGGTCACAGTGGTTTGTTTATGGTTTCTGTACTTCATGACTATACTGATTCACTTAATCTGATGACAGGTTATTCTGTTGGAGTTATGAATACTGTAAATGCAGTGGCAGGTGGACTTCCAAACTATGATTACGTATCCGTTAAGGACTATGACAATGCAGTTACACTTGGTGAAGATATCAGAGACAGAAATGTAAGTCTGGGAGTAGTAAATGAAAGGGATGCCATAAGCCTTGTAAAGAGTTTTCCAAATGCCCTTCAGGTACAGGAAATATCAGATGGCCCGAGTGAATATTATGTGGCAGTTTTACCCCATGGTAAGGCAGCTGCAGTTACACTTATGAATGGTGTTATAAATAGTGCCGGAAGTATTGGAGAGTAATATATGGCTTATTTTGACAGTGAAAAAAACAGAGCAATGTGGCAAAGGCATTTAAGTGACCTTGAAGTAGAAAAAAACAGAAGAAAACAGGAAGGTTATAAGCCACAGACAAATAAAACAAGTATTGCAGAAAAAAAAGAAGAAAAAATTGGCGTACGTGTAATCAGCTTTGAACAGCTTGTGGCAAAAGAGGCGGAGAGAGCAAGAATTAGAAAAGAAATTGCCCGAAGCAGACAGCTTGAAGCCAGAAAGCAGATGCAAAAAGACCAAAAGGTTTTGTAATGAACATAGATTGGAAAAAAACATTTGTAAAGGTAATAATGCTGTTCACTGTATGTCAGCTAAGTATTTACAGTACTGACTTAAAGGTTTATGCCTCTTCAGAAGAATTTCCCGAAGGAATGACTCAGGAAGAAAAAGAGCAGATGCTTACTGAAATGTATGAAGATATTGAGGCTGATGTAGGTTACTCTGATATATCAACAGAGGATAGCAGCTCAATGACAGATGAAGAGTTTCAAAAGCTGCTTGAAGAAAGTCTTCCTTCAGACGAAGAGCTTAAGGAAATTGAAGATTATGCAGGTGAACAGGTTGTAAATATAGCTTCTTATAAAACAAGCTATGATAAAAATAAAAAATTGTACAGATATACCTTTTCCAAAGGTGGAAGTATTCTTACTTCAGTTCCAAACGGGGGATATACAAATTATGCAGTTGCCCTTGTCCCTGAGGATGATGCTCAGATAATGTATGTTACATTAAACGGTGAGCCGGTAACTCAGCTTCCTGATGAAGAAGGTGCCTATCTTTTCAGAGATGTGGGAGATTATGAATTCTGGGTCTGTGGTGCAAAGGGATCTTCTTTGGGAATTATATGCGGAAGCTTTAAGATTACCGATGTAAGCGTGCCGGTCAGAACCTCTTTTGTATGGTCACCGGAAGGTTATTTGCTTAAGGGATATAAGCAGGACGGTGAATATCATCTGTCCTATGAAAGCAAATATACAGAGCTTAAACAGGACGGTATGTATGAGCTTTTTTATGAGCCAAAGGCAGATTTAAAAAATGTGCTTCCGGATTACAGCATTACATTAATCAGGGATACAACCCCACCAAATGTTGAATTTATTGGTGAAGTAAGGAATGGCAAATTCGAAGGAGAAATCAGATATGAACTTGCGGAAAGTGATACAGAACTTTCTATTTATTATAACGGACAGCCTGCAATATCCGAAAGTCATGTACTTGCAACTGCAGGAAATTACATGGTGCTAGCAAGTGATAAAACAGGAAATACAAGAACCTACACCTTTACAATTGTAAGGAGAGGCTATATTCCATGGAAAGCAGTAGGAATTGTATCGGGATTTCTTCTTATCATTGCGATTGTTATAGCACTCAGAGCAAGAAAAAACATGAGTGTTAAACAAAATTTTTATAAATAATTTTGCTATATTAGCATGGTGTTTTTATATGTCATGCAAATATATATATAAAAAGAAACATTTTCTTATAAGGAGGTAATTATTATGTTACAGGAAGTTATGGGAGGCATTCTCCTAACAACAGTTAATTTTGATGGAGTTGCAACACCAATTGTTGATATGCTCAACAATATTCTTGCACCACTTATTATGATCGTTGGTGCTCTTGGCGCAATCTGGTGCGTACTTTTAGGTGTTAAGCTCGCCAAAGCTGATGAACCACAGGAAAGAGAAAAGGCTAAGATGGCTCTTAAAAATGCTATTGCAGGATATCTTCTCATCTTTATCCTTGTTGTAGTTCTCAGACTTACAATTGGACCACTTTACAAATGGATGCAGAGTAACAAGTCAACTCTTACAACAACAACCACTACTGAGCAGCAGACACAGCAGAATAATAATTAAGGAAGATATGGAATATGTTTTCTGTAAGTACTGTACAACTTGGTTGGATAAGCAGTGCCATAAACTATTGCTATGATCATCTTTTAAGTCCGGTATTTGAAGTAATATCCGGACTGATGACCGAGATTTTAAAAGTATTTTTTGAATATGCTCTTTTACCGATTCTCGAGGTTGTACTAGGTGCATCTATTGAGTTTATAGGTACTATTTTTGCAAATTTCATATACGGCGAGTTGTATAAACTTACAAAGCTTTTATTATGGTGCCTTGATGCTGTAGAGAAGATTTTCAGATTATTTGCCGGAATTGACAGTGTGTACGTAGTAGATACTTCCGGTCAGTATGTTGAATCCGGAAGTTTTATATACACACTTTTAACAAGTAATGAAATAGTGACTGCTCTTTTTGGCATTATGGCGGCAAGTTTTGTCTTATGTTTTCTGGTTGCAATAATTGCAACTGTCAAAGCAATGTTTGAAACAGAGATTTCGGGAAACAATAAAAGACCTGTGGGAAAGGTGCTTAGACTTACAGCTAATGCACTTCTCAGGCTGATTCTTATTCCTATAATGTCTTTGTTTCTGATATTACTTGGAGATGCGATCCTTAAGTCTATCGATATGGCTACAAATCCGGATCAGGTTACTATATCTAATGTAATTTTTACCATGTCTACATTGGATGCAGTTAGAACGGATGACTTTGATGATGCACCCTTTTATAATTCAACAACCAGAGCGGCTGCATTGTCGGGAGCTCCTGAGGATGTTATTAAAGAAACCAGTGATTTTGGTCTTACAGACAAATATCGTAGCAGTTTTTATTACGGTGCGCGGGTTAATTCCATAATACCCGGAGTCAGTTCGCTGAAACGAGATGTCCTCAGAATTGTACTTGAAACCTTTGATATTCGTAGGATTGACTATATGATTGCTGTCGGCTGTACAATAATGTTCATTTACGTTTTTGGAACGTTGGCAGTTGCAATGATAGCCAGAGCTTTTGACGTAATTTTACTTATTCTGGTAGAACCGTTTTTTGCTGCGTCAATTCCTCTAAATGACGGAGAAAAGTTTCAAAAATGGCAGGATGTATTTATGGCAAGATTAGGGTCCTGTTATGCAACGGTTGCTGCTGTAAATATTTACCTTAGTGTGATACAGCTTATTTTGTCAAATAAGATTGCCTTTTTTGGCCCGGGAACCACACCGGGAGTAGTATATCTGGTTAACTTATTATTTGTGCTTGCAGGTGGATATACCATAACCAAGGCAGGCCCGATAATAACAGGTATTATAAGCTATGATGCCGGTACAAGAGAAGCTGAAACCATGGAATCAGGCGCGCGTTTTACTGCGGCAAGTATGAGTTTTGTTACATATCCATACAGAAAGCTTGTAAGTTTTGCTTTTGAAAGAACAACTGACAAGATGGCTGAGGGTATTAGTGAAATGATTGCCGGAAGAACAGGCGCGGGAGATATTAGTGCTCAACCCGGAAAAGGCGATGCCTATGGAGCAAAGAATAAAATTGATTCCAAGGGTACCGGATTTGACGGCAAAAAGAAGGAAGATCCTAATATCAGTTTAAAAAATGATGATAGTGATTCTATTCTTAAAAAAGAGTCATTGGAAAATCAGCTTGATAAAATATTAGATGAGAAAGAAGATCTTCAGAATAAGACTCAAAATCAAGAACTGTTTGATGATGAAAACAAACAGGAAGAAAATGAGCTTAAGTCTCTTTTCGATAATGAAGATAAGAAAGATGATGAGCTTAAGTCTCTTTTCGATAATGAAGATAAGAAAGATGATGAGCTTAAGTCCATATTGGATAATGTAGAAAAAGAAGATGATGAGTATAAGAGTCTCTTTGATTCAGATAATGATCAGGAAAATTCTTTGGTCAAAGAATTGCTTGAGGATGAAAATAAAAATAAGCAAAATGATGATATGAAGAAGCTTCTTGACGATGCATTTAAAGATTCTGAAAATGAACTTGATAAAGATTTTAAACAAAATGCGAATCTGTTTGGTACAAAGCCCGAAGATTATGAATATATGCTTATGGGCGGTAAAGATAACGAACTTTATGACCCGACAGACTATGTATGGATTGGTCAGCAGGATGCTGAAAATCGTGATAGGACAGAGAAAGAAAAAATGGACGAATATTTCAAGACTCAGTTTGAAGAAAATTCACTTTTTGCAGCTGAAAGCGGCACAGGTCTTGATTTGGACGGAGATGGCTTGGTTTCAGGAAGCATAAATGATTACCAGACTGATAGTAATGGTAATCAAAATGACAGTAATGATGAATCCTGAATATAAGGGGGGGTGAAAGCCTATGGAATATGTGGAACAGATTTTAAAAACGGCTGACTTTTCAAGGGAAACAAATTTAAAGATTACCTTGGGAAAACAACTTTTTTCCCCGGTTAAAAGCATCAGCTTTGAAGAATTATTGAAAAAAAACGGTATGTCGGATAAAAGAAGTGATGGTCTTAATAGTTCAAACACAATAAGGCACTCAAGAATAAGAGAGAACACAGATCAAAAAACTATTACACCACCAAAGAAAGACGGGC
>JAILBM010000051.1 GCA_024680925.1 Butyrivibrio sp. | reverse complement strand
GTAATCTCTTAAAGCCTCCTCATAATCATTCTGAGGTTCAGCTTCCTCTCCTGACCACCAGTCACGGATAATAATATCCATACCACCAAGATCAATTGGGTTACCACTGTCATCTGTGATTACCTGATATGGGTCATATTCATCAGATGCTGTCTCCTCTGCAGTTTCCTCCGCTGCCTCTGTGGATTCTGCTGTTGTTGCTGTTGTCTCCTCTGCTACTGTAGTTGTGTCAGGCTCTGCAGTTGTTGTATCTGCTGTTGTAGCCTCAGAAGATCCGCAAGCTGTCATGCTTGCAAGCATTGCTGCCATTGTAATTGCAGCTGTTGCCTTTGTTGAAAAAGACTTTCTCATATAGTTATTCCTCCTTACCCCGTTGGGAAAAATATATTAGTTCGGATATTTAATATCCGTAAACTATCATTTTTATTACATTTTTCTACCGGTAGCACTGATACTTTCAACAAATGCTCTCTGGGCAAACAGGTATAAAATAATCAAAGGCATTACGATCATTAAAGTACCTGTAGAAAGTATGCAGTTTGAATATGCTACGGAAATAGTTGTTTTTACTCCGTTGATTCTCTGTATATAAGCCGACAGACTATCAACAATTCTTGAGAGTGCGGTGCTTACCAGTTTTGTGTTTCCAAGGAACATTCTTGAATAAAAACCGTCCGTCCACTGCCATACGAAGGCAAAAAGGAAGCAGGATGTAATTATTGGTTTTGCCTGCGGCAGCATAATTCTTACAAAAGTCTTGAGTGTACCGCATCCATCTACATAAGCGGCTTCCTCTAAATCACCCGGAATATTTCTGAAATACTGACGTATCATATAGATATAAAGACCGTTTTTTAGTCCCATACAGCCTGCACTCATAAGATAATAGGGAAGCTTTGAACCTCGTAAGTTAATTGCTTCACCGGTTATCAGCCTGAAAATACCCAGAATATCGAAAAACCTGAAATGAAGATGAAGTGAACTTGCAATTGTCTGTGGCGGAATAAGAATTACCAGGATAACCATCGCAAACCAGAATTTCTTAAATGGAAATTCAAATCTTGCAAATCCATAACCTACAAGTGTACAAACCGCAATCTGCAAGGCAGCTATTGTCAGAGATATAAACATTGAATTCATAATCGCCTGACTGTAACTCATAAGCTCTGCTGCCAGTCTGTAATTTCCCGTTGTAAAATGTTCAGGTATGGATATGACAATTGGATTATACAGATCCTTTTCTGTCATAAAGCTTACCGATATCTTATTGAATATTGGCTGAAGTATCATAAAGCACATACCAAATAAAAGAATGAATCTTATAATGCTTACGGCCTTTTCAGATACCTTTTTCTGTAAAAGATATCCTCCTGAGAGTTTATTTCTCTCCCAAAATCCCAATTTGTCATACCTTACGTTTGTTTCTGCATTAGTCATAGTAATAAACCCTCTTTGAAATAAAGAATGATGTGACACCTACAAAAGCCAGAACAAGAAGGAAATATACCCAGGACATGGCTGATGCATTACCATATTGCTGCTGGTCAATCATTACTTTTTGAATCTTTTCTATAACTTCGTTGTCTGATCTCATACAGAAATCCACAACTGTATAGACCCAGTTAACAAGGAATAAAGAACTGATCATTGGGAAGGTTATTTTCCAAAGACTTTCCCATTTTGTACATCCCTCAATGTCAGCAGCCTCATACATACTTGAAGATATTGTCTGAAGTCCTGACAGGAATATAATGATCTGTATTCCGGAAGCAAGGGCTACATCATATATGTTGTCAATAACCTCAAATACCTTTTCATAAGCCCTTACACCAATACCTGCTGTTCGCAGTATGCTTTCAAGGGCAGCTGTCACACTTATTCCTGAAGATGACTGTTCAATAGTCTGTGCCAGAGAAGCCATAAGTTCATTGTTTGACTCAATACCCACAATCACTCCGGAAGACAGGATTACAGGTAAAAAGAATATTGCTCTTACCAATGCTCTTCCGTGAAATTTCTGGTTTAGTATTAAAGCTACAAAAAAGCTAAATACTATTATTGCCAGAGAATAAACCATCATTCTTGACATTTCTTCCCATAAAAGTCTGTTATATTCAGGGTCAACTCTGAATGCGAATATATAATTGGTTAATCCAGAAAAAGTTTTAGTAACATTTCCCGCTGCCAGATTTACATTACAAAAGCTCATATAGCAGGATTCAAAAAGTGGTTTGATCATAAATACCAGGAATCCGATTATAAAAGGAGATATAAATAAATATCCCGATATAGCCTTTCGCTTTTGCAGCCCGGCCAATTTGTTTTTTTGCTTACTCATAACAAACGCCTTTCTTATCTGGTAACTACATAATCTCTTGCAGGTACCTTAGTTCCGTCAGCAGCTTTGTAATCACTGTATCCATAGTTGACATATACTAAAGTTCCATCTGCATAACCTGTACAGGAAACATCTGTTGTAAGATTTTCATGTAACACCATTTCCTGATTAAAGGTATGTCCCAGCTCATTATTGTATCTAGTGTAAATATCCAGCATTTTATCCTTCCATGCATCGAAGTATGAACCGTAATACTCCGTGTATAGAGTCTTTTGTGTGACAAAAGAGCTTTCTTTCATAAAGGTAAAATTAAGTCCTGCTCCATACTCTGCAGAATAGAGAACCTCGTCTTCTGCATTTCCGCATACATTTATAGGATCTCCCGCATAATTGACTCTTCCGTGAAGTGCCAATTGGAAGAACGGAATACATTCATCCAGGATAGTATATTCACTTCCTCTAAGATCCATATCCGTAACCATTGAGCAGAATGGAATAGCATAATCATTACCCATATTGATCATCAGAGGTGTTCCCGCATCATTAAAACCTTTCAGCTGCTCAACCTGGGCCTTTAATACATCTTCTCTGGTGTGGGTATTTTTCCTGTAAAAATCAGAGGAAAGATCCATTCCCAGATCCTGGAAGGCTGCCCCGGCACTATATTTCTGTGCCGTCTTAAACAGATTATCCGCATATTTACCCGAAAGCTCCGTATGTAGCAGATAATAAGGATCAAGATCATCCCTGTCTCCATAAGTAATATGACTGTACTCATGAAGTTCTGCCCTTTCCTTGCTTATAAGCTTTGCTGCATCTGTATAGGAAAAGAATCCATCAAGTATATTACTGTCATAGGCATATTGAGTAATTCCGTTGAGGTATACCTTATCGCCCAAAGCATTTGTATTATCGATAAGATTTGCGAGATCTTTTTT
>JAILBM010000439.1 GCA_024680925.1 Butyrivibrio sp. | reverse complement strand
TATATAAGATAATAGTTTTAGTGTTTTTAACATGACTCAAGTGAAGAGGAGGTAATGTTGATGGCTAAGACTAAAAAGAAGGTCGAAAACCGTATTCCGTTCAAAAATAGTATCAAAACAAGATTGATATCTCTTATGTTGGCTGTTGCCATTATTCCATTGGCAATAGCTGTTTTAGTAAGTTATTTTACATCAACCAAAAAAGCATTGGCTGATGCAGAAACTTCGCTGGAATGGCAGGCCATGTATCTTTCGACAGCTTACTCAGACGTTATCAGAGAAAATCTCGATGTGGTAAGAGTCATAGCAGATAATCCAACTACAATAGCATATATGGAAAAAACAGCAGGAATCTCTGATGAAGTAATGATAGAGATGATGCAGGCTGCAGATAATGTAATGAATGACGGTAGTGTTATGGCTATAGCAGATACTACAGGAATGCAGATAGTAAGATCAGGGGGAAGCTGTGTAGATGTATCTACCAGAGAATATTGGATTGAAGCCATGAAAGGTAATACCTACATATCCAATATCCTTGTTAGTAAGTCTACAGGCGCAAGGCAGGTTACAATTGCCGTTCCTATAAAAGGAAGCGATGGATCGATTCTGGGAGAAGTTCAGAGAAACTATGATCTTGAAGCTATGCATCAACTTCTTGCAACTCATACAGAGGATGCCTTTGTTTGTGACAGAGAAGGTGTAATGGCAGCACATGCACAGTTTTCAATAGCGGCTGAAGATGTTTATGATATGTCCGGATTTCCGTATTTTAGTAATGATCAGGGAACATTAATTGACAGAACTTCATTTGAAGAGCCTTTAATCATGTCCTATTATAAAGACTCACTTACAGGTTATACAATTGTGGTTTCCAATAGTTATAATGATGCCATGAGTAGTGCGGTAAGAGCAGCAATGGTTATTGTAATAATAGGAATCATACTATCTATAGGTGCCATAGTACTTTCGTTTAGAATGGTATATAATTTTATGGGACCTATAAAGGAAATGAATATATCTCTTTCGAAGCTGGCAGAAGGAAAATTCTACAAGATTACCAAATTTGATAAAAAGAAGGATGAATTTGGATTGATGGTAGGACATACCAATGCAGTAATAAGTAAACTGGAAGAGATAGTTGGAAGTATAAAAACTTCTGCTCAAACTGTTGAATCGTCCTCTTTGGAACTTTCAGATATGGCTAATCAGATTTCTCAGACCGCAGATGATGTTTCCAATGCTGTGCAGGAAATTGCATCAGGAGCAACCCAGCAGGCAGATGAAATTCAGAATGCATCTGAAAATGTAGGATATATTGGTGATGCAGTTGTAGATGTTCAAAGTTCTGCTAAAGATCTTGAGGGACTTGCAGGAAGAATGCAGGAAGCCTCTGAAGCCTCATCTTCATCCCTTACAAATCTTCAGGAATCCAGCAATGAAATGACCGGCAAGATAGAAGAGATTTCTACTACTATTTCTGCAACACAGGATGCAGTAAGTAATATTAATGATAAGGTTGAAGGAATAGCATCTATTGCAACTCAGACCAATCTTCTTTCGCTTAATGCTTCTATAGAGGCAGCAAGAGCAGGAGATGCAGGTAAAGGATTTGCTGTTGTTGCAGAAGAAATTGGCAAACTTGCTGATGACTCCAAAACTATGGCAGATGAAATCAGAAAAGAAATGGATGTTTTGTTAGAGCAGTCAATGGCAGCAGTTGCTGCAGCTGAGGAGATGAAGAATAGTAATTTCACTCAGCAGAGTGCTTTAGGAGAAACACTTACAAGTGTAAATGGAATGATTGAAGATATAGCATCAACGGTAGGCGGTGTTCAGAGGATTTCAAATGGAGCTGATACTTGTGAGTCTTCCAAAAATGCTGTTGTGGATACCATGAGCGCTTTATCTGCTATTTCCGAAGAAAATGCGGCTTCATCAGAAGAAACCGGAGCTTCTATGGAAGAACTATCAGCGACGGTTACTACTTTGGCCGGTTCTGCAAACGATCTGAAGGATATTGCAGAGAAGCTTAATAAAGACATGAGCTTTTTTGACTTATAAAAATTGTACAGGATTGCTGCAGCACATAAATCCTGGTATGTAAAAATAAGTTTAAATTAATAAAGATGCCTGATCTACAGTATTTTCTGTGGACCGGGCATCTTTTTTATTTAAAGGTATCCTAAAGGAAAGCAAATAAATTTCAAATCATTAGATTATTTAAAATATTCCAATTATTCACAAAATTAAGTATACTTATAATATCGTAAGATAATAACATTTGGTGCTGAATATATAGGTTTGATACAGGCTTAAGGAGCTTGACAGGGATAATGTAAAGGCGGTTTGTAATATAATTAAATAAAGAGAATAATTTTATATAGGAGAAAAACTTTGATTAATTATATAATCTCATTTTTACCAAAAGAAATTCAGGATTTAACAGATCCATATATGGATGATTCAGCAAAATTGATGGTTTTGCTGGTTTTTTTGGTTGTATTTATAATTCTAACCTTAGCATACATATTTGTTGTATTAATGATGCTAAAGTTAAATAAACGTATATTCAAAAAAATTATAAAAAAACGTGGCAACAGCATTACATATCAGTTTTGGGAAAAGGCAATAACTCTAGGAGTGATCATGATATTTATTGTGGCACCCCTGGGAGGCGATAAATTTAAGGCATCATTACTTGGTAGTACTGCAGTAATAGCAGCCATAGTAGGTCTTGCTGCCAATGATATTATTAAAGATATGTTTGCGGGATTACAGATTAGCATATACAAACCCTTCGATGTGGGTTCAAGAATCATGCTTGAAGATGGCAGGGCAGGAGTTGTAAAATCAGTTACTTTAAGACATGTAGTAATTGTCCTTATTGATAAAACTGTGATGGTAGTGCCGAACAGCAGAGCCAATAATATGCTCATAGTAAATTACAGCTATGATGAAAATGTTCCTAAAGCATATGATTTAAGAATCCCTATCAGCTATAACTCTGACATTGATAAGGCAAAAGAGGTTATTACAAAATCCATATGTGATTGTCCTTATACATTAAACGAAGACAAATACGATCCTGAAGATCCAAACAGCAAATTTGTATATTTTCTTGAAATAGGAGAGAGTTCCCTTGTAATGGGTGCAACAGTATATTTTCCTGAGAATATCAAGACAGAAAGCGTAAAAGATGAAGTAAATACAAGAGTTTTTAAAGATCTTGAAAAAAATGGTATAGAAATACCATATAACTATTTAAATGTAGTAATGAAATAAGATGACTGCGATGCCTATTTAAATAATATCTTACGTATTTTTGACTAAAAGAGCGGACGGTATTGACAGGACTAAAATAAAGTGGGTGAAGAAAAGCTTGAAAATCGACATTAAAAGGATAACAGAAGGCGAAGAAAGCATTACTATACGCTATAAAGAGCCGGGGCCTACTATCAGTAAAATCATAGCCCTTCTTAATGATGAAGGAAATAAACTTTGGGGAAGAGATGGCGACAAAAGTATCTGCATAAGTATATATGACATTTTATATTTAGAATCAGTAGATGACAAAGTGTTTGCCTATACAGGAAACAAAGTAATTAAAATTGACGGGACACTAAATTCTTTCATAACTGAAACTTCTGATGAAAGCTTTTTTAGATGCAGTAAATCCATGGTCATGAATATTAACCGTGTTAAATCGCTTAAAAGCCTGTCTTCTAACAGAATAGATGCCACCATGGAAAGTGGTGAACATATTATAATCTCAAGAAGATATGCATCAGAATTCAGAAAAGTTTTGAAAGGAGAAAGGTGAATGAAAAACGATAAAAAGGTAAGCCTGTGGGAACGATACCTTACAAACGAAATAGGCATTGAATTTAAAGCCTGTCTCTACTTTTTTGCCATACTTTTTTTCTATTGCGTATACAGAATCATAAACGGAATATTTGATGCAGGTATTCTCCACATGACAGAGATGATATTTACCTGCTATTTTATAGGGTACTTACAGGTATATCTTTTGTGGAATTTTGATGAAGCGGATAAGCTTGGAATTAAGGAGATTGCCGGGATGGTAATATGCACGGCGCTCTACTGCCTTGTATCATATTTTGGAAACTGGTTTGATAAAAAAATCATAGTAACGCTTATACTTGCAGCCTATATTCTATTTACGTATTTTTGTGTCTTCTTTATATATAAAACCAAGCGGGAAATTGATGATAAAAAATTAAATGAAGAGCTTAGACTTTTTCAGACAGAACATAAAAAAAGTGAATGATAGCACCAAAATAGTGCACCTTACGGGAACAGTTATTGTTCCCGTTTTTTATTTTTGGTATTTGTAAAATGAAGGAGGAAATAAATTATGGCAAACGTAATTGAAATAGATCATCTTACAAAAAGCTATGGAAAAAACAGAGGGATAATCGATGTGTCTTTAAAGGTTGAAGAAGGGGATATATTTGGATTTATTGGACCAAACGGCGCCGGAAAGTCCACGACTATCCGCTCAATGCTTGGATTTTTAAAAACAGATTCAGGCACAATAAAGATTTTTGGCAAAAGCAGTATAAGGGAGAGGGAGGAGATACTTGGAAATATTGGATATATGCCCTCAGAAGCCTGGTTCTATAATTCCATGAAGGTATCTGAAGTAATAAAGTATGCTGCAGATGTCAGAGGAATAGATTGTAGTGCAGAGGCGGAGAAAATCTGCCACATTCTTAAACTTGATACAGGCAAAAAAATCAAAGAACTATCCCTTGGAAACAGGAAAAAGGTAAGCATTGTATGTGCCATGCAGCATAGGCCAAAGCTGTTTATTTTTGACGAACCCACCAGTGGGCTGGATCCCCTTATTCAAAAAAGATTTTTTTCCTTAATTGATGAGTATGTAAAAGATGGTGCTACCTGCCTGTTATCAACCCATGTACTGTCAGAAGTTAATAAATATTGCAGGCATGGTGCAATCATGAGGGAGGGAAGGCTTATGCTTTTAGATTCTCCAAATATTGATGACGAAACTTTTTTGGGATTTTATGAGGATGAGGAATTATGAAGATAATATATTTAAAAGAAATGAAGATGAATATAAAAAATCTCCTTATATGGAGCATAAGTGTGGGTGCCATAGGTTTTGCCTGTATCCTTTTATATCAAAGCATGCAGGGCGACATGGAGGAAATGGCAGATGCCTTTTCAAATATGGGTGCCTTCTCTGATGCTTTTGGCATGAGCACATTAAGTATAGCAACGCTTAAAGGCTATTTTGCTACAGAGGTTGGAACTGTTCATGGACTTGGCAGCGCAATGTTTGCGGCGATTATATCTATAGGAATATTGTCCAGGGAAGAAGAAAATCATACTGGAGAATTTCTATATGCTCTGCCGGTATCAAGAACTAAAGTAATAACTGCAAAGGGGCTTTGCATCATAAGTATGCTGGCGCTGTTTACAGTTATTTGTGCAATCTGGTACATAATAGGATTTATAGCTTTAGGTGAGGAAATGCCTGTGTCTGAATTTATGGCATTTATGGCAAGGCAGTTTATCATGAACCTTGAAATAGGAGCCATCGCCTTTTGTATTTCAGCAGTATCCTCCAAAAATCAAATGGGACTTGGACTTGGCATTTCGCTGATGTTTTACGTATATGACCTTATCGGAAGGGTCGTGCCTGATTTAAAAGATTACTTATTTATAGGTCCATTTTCCTATGCCAATGCATCGGAAATTTTTTCAGGTATAAAGCCTTCTGTAAGTGCCTTCATAACAGGAATCGTTATAATAATTTTCACCTCTGCAGCGGCATATTTTATATATAGTAAAAGAGATCTGGCCAGCTGAAAAAGATGCATTTTTAGAACATAATTCAAAGAAGAAATTTATAGTCTTAAAAGGTGTATTAACTACAACAAATTTATAACTAAGCCGTAACTGAATTTATAATTTCAAAAATGTTTTTATAAAGCTCAGTTATATATTTGTCCTTGTGATACACAATAAAGCAGGTTCTTTCAGGAAGTTTATCTGACATCTTACCAGTTGCAAGAAGACCTTTTTTGATATAGTCATTGACAAATTTATGGGGAAGAATAGATATTCCAAGGTTTCTTTCTACGCCTCTTATAATTGCCTGAGTACTGCTACTTTCCCACATAGTATCTATAATCAGTCCCTTTGAGGAAAAGAGGCTGTCTACATAGGTCCTGGTTCCGCTTCCCTGCTCACGAAGGAGAAATGGATATTCTGCCAGATTTTTTAAGGAAAGAGATTTCTTTTTTGCCAGGTCATGGTCCGGTGAAAAAACAGGAATCATAGAATCATTGTAAAATGGAGAATATTTAAAGTCTGATTCATGGAGACTATCTTCTATCAGTGCAAAATCAAGCTCATTAGCAAGGAGCTTATTTTTCAGCTCTTTGGCAGAGGCGATGGTAACTTTAAGAGATACTTCCGGATACTTTTCGTAGATTTCCTGGCATATATCAGGAATCAGGAAATTTCCAATCATAATGGCAGCGCCAATTCTAATAGTCTGACCATCCTGCTCGCTTAAAAGATCTGTCCTTACGGTATCTATGTCATTTACTATCTGTGACATTCTAAGATAAAAAAGCTTTCCGGCTTCAGTTGGATAGAGCCGTTTACCAATTCGCTCAAAAAATCTGGAGTTATACTCATCCTCCAGATTTTTTATTGTACGGGAAATCACAGGCTGAGTCATGTGCAGCGTTTTTGAAGCCTCTGTTATACTCATATATTTATATACTTCCAAAAATATCCTTATATTATTGATTGTCATAAAAACCTCTCTGACATGTCATATATTCTGCTTTCCGGATGAAATTGAAGAAACTATCTATATACAAATATATCATAAAAGATATGTATATATGATAATATTAGCATTTTACATATATGCAGACAAGTAATATGATGTTTAAGGACTTTGTAAAAAAATGAAGATACAGGAGGCAACTGGTGGAAAATAAAACTACTTTTGAAAAATTGAAAACTCTGTTTTTTTCCACACTTTATCTTAGTGCATTTACCTTTGGAGGAGGATATGTAATTATCTCTCTATTAAAAAATAAATTTGTAGATGAGCTTAAGTGGATAAGTGAGGATGAAATGCTGGACTATGTGGCTATTGCCCAGTCCGCGCCGGGACCTATAGCTGTTAATGGCGCAATAGTAATTGGCTATAAAATATGCGGAGCACCGGGAATAATATTTGCGGTTCTTGGAGCAATCATCCCTCCCTTTGTGATTCTTACAATAGTTTCTGCATTTTACTCACTTTTTAAATCCAATACCTATATACAGTCAATTTTATTTGGAATGAAATCGGGAGTAAGTGCCGTAATAGTTTCTGTAGTCTGGGATATGGCAGCAGGCATTGTTAAAGGAAGAGATTACCTGCTTATAGCGATTATGGTTATAGCATTTATTCTTAATTATTATCTTAATGTCAATGTAGTGATCATAATTCTGGGTACACTTTTAATTGGAATTACAAGATCACTTATAAGGAGGAGCAAAAAATGAGTATATACTTGGAACTTTTTCTGGCTTTCCTCCAGGTTGGAGCCTTTAGTTTTGGCGGAGGCTATGCCGCCATGCCACTTATAAGTGCTCAGGTTGTTGATAAATACGGATGGCTATCAGCTTCGGAATTTGCAGATCTTGTAACCATATCACAGATGACACCGGGACCAATAGCAATAAATTCAGCAACCTTCGTTGGTAATCAGCTGGCAGGAATTCCTGGAGCTTTGGTTGCAACTATAGGTGTTACTTTGCCATCATGTGTTTTTGTTACTATACTGGCTCTTTTGTATACCAGATATAAGAACCTTCCGGTACTTAAGGATGCTTTGGTTTCCCTTAGACCTGCAGTGGTATCAATGATTCTGGCTGCAGGATTTATTATCCTGATACCTGCAATATTTAAGTCTGGACAGGTTGAATTTACAGAGGGAAATTTTTCCATAAGACCTTTTATATTGTTCGTTTTAAGCCTTATCGGACTTAGAAAATTTAAACTGGACCCAATACTTGTAATGGTTTTAAGTGGTGTGATAGAGCTGATAGCCACTGTGGTACTGGGTTGAAACTTTCTTTGATAAATAAATATCATTGACAAGGATTATATATATACTGCATAATCTTTGTTAATGTAAAAATTTAATATATTAAAGGGAGAAAAGGTATGAAAGAGTTTTTGAAGAGGAAGGACATTGAGATTTCTCTTAAGCGCTACGGTATCGATGCACTTGGAGCAATGGCTCAAGGCCTATTCTGTTCACTGCTGATTGGTACAATTATAAATACAATCGGCACACAGTTTCAGATTCCGTTTTTGATGCAGACAGTTGCAACTATTGCAGGTGTCGAGTACACAGTTGGAGGACTTGCAACGGCAATGAGCGGACCGGCAATGGC